>JAFBAD010000064.1 GCA_019247975.1 Acidimicrobiia bacterium | reverse complement strand
TTCGCTCCTGCTCAGTCTCGAACGGAGCGACGACGGTATGGAGGGCACCCGCCAACGCGAATGCAACTGTGCTGTATCCCGCTCCCGTCTCGAGCGTGTGATCACCGCGCTCGACAAGGTCGGGAATGAGACGAAGTGCTTCCGGCGCGAGCTGATGGTTCACGCTGACATCGTCAGACCAACCGTAGAACGCCTCACCGCTCGCGCAGAGCTCGTCGAGCAAGTCGCTCCCTGGGCGCTTCTCCAAGGAGCGCACTGTAGCGATTCTCTGTTGTCGCGCAGGGTGGCAACAGGGGAGCGTCGGGCCCCTTGGCCGCCACGCGCACGGTGCCCATTGGCCACGGCTCCGGCTCGCTCGGCCAGCCTTGATCTCCACACTGGGTTCGGACCCGTACACGGAACAGACACGCATTGGCGCAGCCTGACGGTCAGGTTACGAACTGCGCGCTCGACCGTTCACGCTCAGAGGTACCGAATGGTCGTACAAGCCGCGAATGGGCTTCGGCTGGGGCCGACGGCTACGCTGCGTGGCCATCTGACTGGAGGGCGGGCGAATGCGATGAGGGTGCTCCAAGTCATGGAGGCGATCGAGGGCGGCACGGCGCGGCACCTTCGCTACGTCGTGGGCCATGTGCCCGTCGAGCACGTGGTCGTGGTGCCCCCCGAGCGATCGTTCGGCCTCACCGATACCGACGCCTACGAGGTCATGCGCGCAGCCGGGGCTCGGGTCGAGCTCGTCCCGATGACGCGGTCGTTGGTCAGCAGCGACAACCTGTTGGCTCTCGCTCGCATCCGGTCTCTCATCAAACGATGGAAGCCGGACGTGGTGCACGGGCACTCGTCAATCGGAGCAGCGCTTGCGCGGATGGCCGCTGCGACTACGGGAACGCCGACGGTCTACACCCCGAACGGGCTCTTCCCATGGCTGAGCGCGATGGCAGTCGAGCGCGCGCTCGGGCGCGTTACAGATGTGTTCGTCGCTTCGTCGCCGTCCGAGGCGCAGCTTGTCCAGCAGCTCCGCCTCGTCCCGCGGGAGCGCATGGTGGTGGTGCCGAACGGCATCGAGATGGACCCGGCTCCGCCGACCTCCATCGACGTCCGCAAGGAGCTCGGGGTCAGTCCAGACACACCGATCGTCGGTAGTGTGGCCCGGCTCGTGCCGCAGAAGGCACCGGAGGTCTACGTCCGAGCTTGCGGCATCATCGCCGCCCGCGACCCGGACGTGCATTTCGTCCTTGTCGGAGAAGGGCCGCTGGACAAGATGGTCGAAAATGAGATCCTGCGAGCGGGGATCGAGGACCGATTCCTCCTGATCCAGCACTGCAACGAGGGCCCGAGCCTCATCGGGCAGTTCGATGTGTTCGCTCTCTCTTCGCGCTATGAAGCCGGAGCAGCGTTCGCGCCGATGGAGGCGATGCGAGCAGGCACGCCGATGGTGCTGACCGACGTCATCGGCAACCACGACGCCATTGACGATGGTCGTTCGGGCTTGTTCGTCGAGCCCGAAGATCCCAGCTCGCTGGCAGAGGCCGTGCTCTCGCTCCTCGACGATCCAGCGAGGCGACAGTCGATCGCCTTGGAGGCGAGACGCCGTCTCGAAGAACGTTTCGATGTAGCGGTCATTTCGAGCAGGCTGCTGGACGTGTACGAGCTTGCCGCTCGTCGGGAGCCGCTCGGGCCGGCCGCTGCTCCACTAGAGCGGCGTCACGAAGTGCGCCCTCGGCGCAGCGCACTCCGGTTGCGCGCCAGCTGAGGCTCGCTTCGGCGCGCGGGCCCTGCTTGGGTAGGTGCCGACGCCGCACCATGGCGGAGCCGGCTACGTCCGCTCCAGCCAGAACGACTTTCCGAAGCTACCGAGATGTGGAACGAGCGCATCGAAGGGATGCTTCTTCGGCCCGGTGCGGCTGAGGAAGTACGCAGGAAGGACCACGCTGTCAGCGTTGCCCAGGCCTAGCAGGTACGAAGCAAGAAGGTATTGCTCTGCATAGAAGCGCTCCTTCCACTCTGCCGGGTAGTCCCATGGAAGAAAGATGTCGTCAATCCCGATCAGTACGCCCGGCGCGAGCATCGGCAGAATCTCGAGAAGCATCACGACTGAGTCGGCGCCCATGTACGCCTCGTGCGAGCCGTCGAAGACCACGACATCACCGGCGACCAACGAGTGAAACAAGGCGGGATCCACGTGCTGCAGCGGACTGCGTACAACTCGATCACACAGGACGTCGATCTCAGCTCGTGGCTCGGGATCGATTGACGTAATCGTGGTCTCGATCTGATGTTTTTCGATGGTCAGACGCGCGAACATCGTCGAGTAGCCGGAACCCACTTCTACGTACTGTGCTGGGCGGCGTTCGATGAGACTCGCGCACTGGAAGCCCGCGTCGAGCGCACCCCAGAAGCCATTGTCCCAGTGCAGCTCGGCTGTAGAGCCGTCCACGGGGATGTCGGCCAAGAAGCCAAGGTGCGGCTCGATCGACTGGCGCGCCCGTTCGAAACGATGGATTCCGGGTTCCAGAAGCCGACTTAGGGCGGAGTTCGGCGAGCCTTCCCACAGGGGAGCGGTCTCCGTCGGGTACGAGGTGACGAAGACGTGTCGACCCCCGCTCGCACGCTGGGTGAGCTGAGTAAGTGACGGGAGAAGGCGACTCCGCAACCTGCCGGTCGCAGAGGAGAGCGCTTTTCGGAGCGGGTTGCTCACGACGCCCGCCGGACCGGCGTGTACCCAGACTCGATCGGCAGGTCGTGGGTGGCGGGGTCGTGGGTCACGAGCTCTGAGTCGACGACTTGGTAGGCGACGCACGCATCGAGCTGCCCAAAGCCACGGCCGGTTCCGTGGCGGTCGCCAGGGTGCACTCCGGGAAGCTGTGAATGTTCAGCGCTGGGTCGAACCCTCCGAGTGGGCGGCGTCATCGCCTCCTGCGGCATGACGACTCGAGCGGGGAGCGTACATCCCGTGCGGTTTTCGTGGCTACGCACGTACGAGGCGGACTCGTATCCATACGACTGCAGGTCGCCGTAGGCGCCGTGACGGTCGCAACGAAGCGCACGACCTGGAGCGGCTCAGGACGCTGTCGAGTTCGCCTCAGGGCCTGCACGCCGCGCGGTCCGCTACTCCGCCACTGCCCTGGCGAGGTGAAGCAAGGTGTCGGCGTACCGTGCCGCGATTGCGGGCCAGCTGAAGCTCGCCTCGACGTGCGCGCGCCCTGCTCGGGCAAGCGAACGCGCCGCATCATCGTCATGGAGCAGCTCGACGATGGCGTCAGCCATGGCTGGAGGCTCATCGGCGACCCTCGCATGGACGCCGTCGATGAGCGAGAGGCCCTCGAGACCGATCCCGGTGCCTACGACAGGGCGTGACGCAGCCATCGCTTCGAGCGCCTTGAGGCGGGTGCCGGTCCCGATCCACAACGGCACGACTATGACGCGTGCCCATTCGAGCCACGGCATCATCGCGGGTACATCTGCGTGCAGCTCCACGCCCGTGCGCTCCGCAAGTGCCACCACCTCGGCAACGGGGTGGCGTCCGACGAGCGCGAACCGCACGGTCGGCACCCGAGCCTGGACGAGGGTGAACACCTCATCGCAGAACCAAAGGGCACCGAGCACGTTCGGCCGGTAGTCGAGCGTCGCCGGAAGCAAGAGGTGAGGCAGCGGAGGCAACGGGCTGGCGGCAAACGCCACGATGTCGACACCGTTGGGTATCAGGATCGCGCTCGTGGCGTGTAAGTCAGCGGCGTCTTCAGCGCTCACCACGATCACTCCGTCGTACGCGGCGATCGCCGCTTGCTCCGCGCGTTCCGCATTCGCGGCCTCGCGGCCAAGCAGCCAACGTTGGCGGCGACCGTCCTCGCGGGCGAGTTCCTGACGGACCCGGGAGCTTGCGACGTTGTGAAGCTCGAGGACCCA
>JAFBAD010000373.1 GCA_019247975.1 Acidimicrobiia bacterium | reverse complement strand
CATCCGTGCACACGCGCTCGCGCTCCAGCACCCGGGCGATCCCCACGTCGTGGTGCTGCTGTCCGCCGACCTCTACATGATCTTCAAGGCCGACGGCGACGCCATCCGGGCCAAGGCCGAGCAGCTCCTCCCGGCGGCGCGTCGTGGCCACGTCGAGATGTTCATCGCCGCGACCCACAACCACCACGGCCCCGACACCGCGTTCGACGTCAACCACGCCTGGTACGACTCGATGATCGACCGCGCCGCGGCGACGATCGTCGACGCAGTGGCCCGCATGCGACCGGCGCACCTGCGGGTCGGCCAGGGCCGGCAGTGGTTCAGCCAGGACGACGGCACCGATCCGCAGATCCTCGATCCCCGCATGAACGTGCTGCAGGCGACCGGCCGCGACGGCAAGGTCATCGGCACCGTCATCCAGTGGAACAACCACCCGGAGACCACGCTCAACTGGAAGCCGCCGGTCGACATCAGCCGGCAGTGCGCGGTCCTCGGCTGGACCGGCGACAACTGCACCGCCGAGGGTCGCTACTTCAGCGCCGACTACCCCGGCATCGTCGCCCGCACGATCGCGAAGCGGGTCGGCGGCGAGACCGTGTACTTCAACGGTGCGCTCGGCCACATCATCGGGCCGGGTGGCGCCAACGTCTGGGAGGTCGACCCCGCCCACCCGCTCGGCAACCAGTTCGATCCGCCGCCCGGCGCGAAGGCACCCGGCGGGGGGTCGTTCACCTACACCGACGACAACTTCCGCCGGGCCGTGGTGATCGGTCAGCAGGTGGCGATCGCCGCGCTCAAGATCGTGGGCACCGGCAAGTGGGTCACCGACACCCGGCTGTGGTCCCGTCACCAGGCCTTCTACTCACGGCTGTCGAACCTCGGCTTCCGCGTGCTGCTGGTGGTCGACCCGGCCACCGGCTACACGAAGCTCGGTCAGGTCCCGCCGGTCGCGTACGCGTGCCCGGCGACCGGTCCGAAGAACGACGAGACGTGCACGAACGAGGGCTACGCGACCGAGGAGGACCCGATCGCCGGGACGATCCGCAAGGGCGACCACCTGAAGACAGAGGTGTCGTACCTGCGCATCGGTTCGGAGATCGGGATGATGTTCATGCCGGGCGAGGTCGCCGGTGAGCTGGTCGTCGGGCTGCCGTCGCGGTTCCGCTCGAACCCCGGCCTCTGGTACCGAGAGCCGCGCGACGAGCACCCCTTCGGCGCGGCGCTCACGACCCCGGGCTACGTGCTCGGTCGCATGCACGACCGCTACCGGTTCACGATCGGCCTCGGCAACGACGAGCTCGGCTACATCTTCCCGATCGCCAACTGGCGCATCGCCTGCGTGGCCGACGAGGTCGCGGGCGCCGGCACGTGCGCGCAGCTGCACGCCGACGGTTGGCTCGACCACCCCGACTCCATCGACGGTGAGACGTGCAAGGAGATCTACGAGGACCCGCACCGGCTCGACGGCTACCCGACGAAGGTCGCGTTCTTCCTCAACGCGAGCTGTCGCTACGGCCAGGCCCTCGGCGAGGCGCAGGGCCACTACGAGGAGACCAACTCCGCAGGCTGGGACCTGGCCGCCGATTTGCTTCACGCTGTGTCGCAGTTGACCGGTGACAGCAACCCGGCCATGGTCAACCCGAGGTTCGCCGGGTACTGGTCGGGCTACCCGCCGCCGGCCGACATCGACCCCACCTGACGCCGCGCCCTGAGGTGGGGGCAGGGGCCCACACCCACCCGCCTCCTGCCCCCGCCTGAGGGTGGGGGTCAGGCCCGGCGGGCGACGTGGCGGGTGTCGGGGACCACGAGCGAGAGCACCTCGGGGTCGTGGCGGAACGTGAGGCGCTCGGTGTCGCCGAGGTGATCGCCGTCGACCTGGTACGGGAACGGACCGAGCCCGGTCACGGTCAGCTCGGTGACGTCGGCGCGGTAGTCGACCGTCCGCAGCCGGGAGACCGGTGGCCCGCCCTTCGACAGCGCTCGGCCGGCGAGGCGCAGGATGTGCGGCACGGTCATCTGCTTCAGCGCCATGACCACCAGCCCGCGGGTGAGGGTCGCTTCGGGGGCGACGTCGAAGGGCCGGTTGCCGAGGTACGTGTACGGGTTCGTGTTCAACACGATCGTGAACGCGCTCTCGACGGTGTCGCCATCGGCGTGGTGGAGCGTGAAGCGCGGCTGGTCGTGCTCGTAGTGGCGGAACCAGGTCGACACGGCCGAGTACGCGAAGAGCGGGTGGCCGAGGTAGCGCTTGAGCGTGTCGCGCCGCTCGACCTGCGCGACCACGGCGGCGTCGTAGCCGAGGCCGACGTGGAAGAGGAAGTAGCGGCCGTTGACCGACCCGAGCCCCACTCGCCGGATCGACCCCTCTGCCAGCGCGTCGAGCAGCACGCCGGTCGCTTCGATCGGGTCGTTCGGCAGACCGATCGTCCGGGCGAACACGTTCGTCGATCCTCCGGGCAGCGGCGCGAGCGCGCACGAGCTGCCGGCCAGCCCGTTGGCGGCCTCGTTGAGCGTGCCGTCACCACCGAGCACGACGATCGCGTCGGTGCCGTCCCCGCACGCGCTCTGCGCCAGGCGGGTCGCATGGCCGCGCCGGCTGGTCTCGGCCAGCGTCACCTCGTGGTCAGCGGCGAGCGCCTTCTGGATGACGACGCGGCCGCGCGCCGTCACCGATGACGCCGACGAGTTGACCAGGAGCAGCAGCTTCAAGGGCGCCGAACCTACCGATCAGCGGCGAGCTACCTCTCCACCTCTTTGGCCTCCGAGCGCAGCGCGGCAGCCTTCGCCTCGAGCTTCGCCGCCTCGGCACGGGCCGCTTCGGCGCGACGGGCCTCGGCTGCACCGGCCGGCTCATAGCGCACGTCATCGTCCTCGGCGTCACGCTCGGGCGGCTGCACGCCGAAGTGCCGAGCGACGAGCACCTCGTCCTTGCGGGTGATCCGACCGTCAGCCCCGACCGAAGGGGCCGAATCGACCTGGTCCTTCGTGTAGGGCACCCGCACGTGGCTCCGACCGAAGGAGGCACCGGCCAGCGGGACCAGTGCGACGTGCTTGGACACCAGGCCGGACTTCACGGTCACGAGCGACGCGGCGCCGTCCTCGGAGTCGGTGAAGACCGTGTCGAGCTTGCCGATCCGCTCGCCGTCCCGGTCGAGCACCTCCTGGCCCTGCCAATCCTGGATGCCTTCGACGTCGAACATGGCTGGGACCTTCCCCCGGGGCCCTCGGGTATGCCCACTACGGTCGGCTCGGTGAGCCAGGACGACCTGCGCCGGCACGACGCAGACGACGACGAAGAGGTCAGGCGGGCGCGCCGCATCGAGGTGGGCGTGTACCTGTTCACCGCGCTCGCCCTGATCGTGCTCGGCGTGTTCTTCACCTCGAAGATCCTGAACTGGATCATCGGGCCGGCGTTCGTCGTCGCCATGGTCACCACGATCACGCCGATCGCGCTGCGGGTCGCCGGCGTGCGCGATCCCGATGCGGGTACCCGACCCAGCCGGGCCGTGCGGGCCGACGAGGAGCGCACCGCGTGAGCTGGGCCGCGCACGAGCTGGAGAGCTACTTCCTCCAGAAGCACATCAAGTTGAAGGTGTCGTACCTGGCGATCCTGCTCGGCTGCCTGCTGCCGGACCTCTTCACCAAGCTCCCGGTGTACGGCTGGACGATCGGTGGCTTCACCCTCAAGGCGAAGGTCCCGTACCACTACCACCGGGGGTGGCCCGGGGCCGGCTTCACGCACTCGCTCAGCTTCGGGATGATCTTCGCCCTCGTCGTGCTGGCCATCTTCAAGAACCGGGCGTGGTTCGTCGGGCTGCTGATCGGTCAGGCCGCGCACGTCTTCACCGACATCTGCGACAGCGTCGGCACGATGGTGCTCTGGCCGTCGACCACGCAGCACTACACGATCGGCATGTGGGCCTACGCGTCGCAGGCCGGCCGCTACGGCGACGCCGCGGCGTACTACTCGAGCCTCGGCGGCGTGTGGGACATGTTCTGGCTCGTGCTCGCGCTGATCGGTTGGAAGGTGTTCACGCGCGACTTCTACTTCGATCACGTCGTGCCGAACGACCCGGCGTGGGCCTGGCTGCGCCGGAAGTTCTCGCTCTCGGACCGGGCGATGGTCGCCCTCTACCGGGCGTTCTTCATCTACGGCGGCTGCCGCATCTTCGCCTGGACGCTGTGGGCCCGCCTGCGCAACCCGGCCCGGGGCGTCGAGACGGTCGACTACTCGTGGGGTGGTCCGTCGTTCGTCGACAAGGTCGTGCTCCGCGGCGAGGGTTGGGGCACGTTCTTCCAGAACACCGCGGTCGGCATCGTCGGTTCGGCGCTGATCATCTCGGCCGTGTGGTACCTCCTCGGCCGCCGGTTGTGGTTCCGCGCTAGCTGAGCTCCGCGCGCGCTTGGTGCACCCAGTCGGTGACGACGCCGTCGGGGCCGGCGGCGATGACCTTCGCCTGGATGTCGAGCGTGCGCACCCACGAGTAGACGACGAGCCCGAGGTCGTGACCGACCTCGACGACCGCCGGGGTGAGCGACACGTCCATCACGCTGACCGCGTCGGCGCCCAGGGCGGCGGCGTCGTTGCAGTAGGCGACCGCGTCGTTCTCGGACTCGGTGTTCTTCAGCCAGGCCCGTTCGGCGTTCGGCGCACGCTCCGCGGCGACCCGCACGGCGTCCGGGTGGCTGCTCCACAGCAACGCATCGGCGAGGCGATCCGACCGCTCGAGGACGTGGATGGCGGCGGCCATCGAGCGACCGTCCTTCACGTCGACCGCCACCTTCAGCCCTTCGGGCAGCGCGTCCATTGCGGCCGAGAAGCGGGGTGGGTGGCCCCCGTCGCCTCGCACCCGCAGCCGGTCGAAGGAGCGAGCGGTCCGCCAGCGGATGGGCACGATCGAGCCCGTGGTCCGCAAGGGGACCGGGTCGTGCATCAGCACGGGGACCTGATCGCGGGTGAGCCGCACGTCGACCTCGACCGCGTCCGCGCCGGCCGCCGGCGCGGCGACGATGCCGGCCAGGCTGTTCTCGGGGTGGTCGAGGGGCATCGTGCGGTGGGCGACGACGATCACGTGAGGCTTCCTTCCCGGTTGCGGGCCGCCGCCAGCCACAGGCCGGCGACGAAGGGGGTGGCGACGAGCAGGCCCAGGGCGGCGCCGCCCAGCACGTCGAGGGGCAGGTGGACGCCGACGTACATGCGGGCGAGGCCGATCGCGAGTGCGACCCCGAGCGCCGGCCAGCGGGCGCGCGGGAAACAGCAGGCGAGCACGGTGGCGACCGCGAACGCGACGGTGGCGTGCGCCGACGGGTAGCCCGGGCCGCCGATGTGCTCGCGGACGTGGACGTGGTCGAGCAGGCCGACGGGCCGCGCCCGGTCGACCAGATCCTTGACCGACTGCGCAGCCAGCCGGGCCAGCAGGGCCGCGCCGAGGACGGCGAGCGCGGGCCCGACCCGCCTCGCGACCAGGCCGACGACGACCGTGACCGCGATGGCGCCCGGGAGCGTCCCGAAGGTCATGAGGACGCGTGCGGGTGGCTCGAGGAACCCGGGCAGACCGTTCAGCGCATGGAAGCCCGCGGCCTCGCCGGGGACCAGGCGATGGCGGGCGGCGAGGACCGCGGTGAGCGCGACGACGGCGACCGCCGCCGCCACCCACCACAGGTGTCGTCTCCCGAGGCGCACGTACGCATTGTCGTCCCTGGGTACAGACCGGATTTGTGGGACCCAAAACTCCTGTACAGAATCCTCGGCCATGAACGTCGTCGTCTGCGTGAAGCAGATCCCGGATCCCGCTGAACCCGGCGCCCTCAACCCGGACCACACGCTGAAGCGGGACGGCAAGCTCATCCTCGACGAGTCGGACTCCTACGGCGTCGAGATGGCGCTCCAGCTCGTCGACACGGCGGGCGAGGGCGAGGTGACCTTGGTCTCGATGGCCCCGAACAGCGAGACCAGCGGCCTGCGCACCGCCCTCGCCATGGGCGCCGCCAAGGCCGTGCTGGTCAGCGACGAAGCCCTGAAGGGGGCCGGCGCGCTGGACTCCGCCAAGGTGCTCGCCGCCGCGATCAAGCGGGTCGAGGGAGCGGACCTGATCCTGGCCGCCACCGAGTCCAGCGACGGTTACACGGGCACCGTGCCCGAGCAGATCGCGGCGGTGCTCGACCTGCCGTCGATCACGTTCGCCAAGCACATCGAGATCGCCGACGGCACCGTGAAGGTCCAGCGCCAGACCGAGGCCGGCTACGACGAGTGCGAGTGCCCGCTCCCCGCGGTGGTCTCGGTGACCGCCGGTGTGGTCGAGCCCCGCTACCCCTCCTTCAAGGGGATCATGGCCGCCAAGTCCAAGCCGGTCGACGAGGTGAAGGTCGCCGACCTCGGCCTCGACGCCGGGATCGTGGGCTGGGCCGGAGCCGGCCAGGAGATCGTCGACGTCAGCGCCGCTCCCGAGCGGGAAGCCGGTGAGGTCATCGAGGACGACGGCGAGGCCTACACGAAGATCGTCGAGTTCCTCGACGGCCTCAAGGTCCTCTGAGCGAACCGCCCGAGCACACACGAGACGAGAGACGAGACGATGGCGCTATCGAAGATCTGGGTCCACGCCGAAGCGGTCGACGGCAAGGTCGCCAACATCACCCTCGAGATGCTGGCCAAGGCCCGCGAGCTGGGTGACACGGTTGAGTGCTTCTACGCGGGGCCGGACGCCGACGCGATCGCGGCGACGGTCGGTGCCCACGGCGCGACCACGCTGCACAGCACCGGTGACCTCAACGGTGGGCTGATCGGCGTGCACCTCGGCGCCGCGGTCGCCGAGGCGGTCGGTTCGGCCGCCCCCGACCTGATCATGTTCGGCACCACCCAGGACGGGCGCGACACCGCGGCCCGCCTGTCGGTGAAGCTCGACAAGCCGGTGCTCACCAACAACTCCGGCATCTCCGTCGACGGCGACGCGATCGTCGTCGAGACGCAGATCTTCGGCGGCACCCAGATCGTGAAGACGAAGTTCGCCGCCGGTGGTCCGGCGCTGGCCGTCTTCCGGCCGAAGTCGTTCGTGGCCGAGGAGAGCGGCGGTGGCGCAGCGAGCGTCGCCGAGCTGACGGTGCCCGACGTCGGCGCGGCCGGCGCGGCGAAGATCGTCGACCGCCACGTCGAGGAGTCGACCGGCCCGAAGCTCGACGAGGCTGCGATCGTCGTCTCCGGTGGCCGCGGTCTCGGCGACGCCGAGAAGTACCAGATCATCGAGGACCTGGCGAAGGCCCTCAAGGGTGCGCCGGGCGCCTCCCGGGCGATCGTCGACGCCGGTTGGGTGCCCTACTCGTACCAGGTGGGCCAGACCGGCAAGGTCGTGAAGCCGACCGTCTACATCGCCGCCGGCATCTCCGGCGCGACGCAGCACATGGTCGGCATGAAGGGCTCGAAGAACATCATCGCCATCAACAAGGACCCCGAGGCACCGATCTTCTCGATCGCCGACCTCGGCGTCGTCGGTGACGTGCACAAGGTGCTCCCGAAGCTCCTCGAGGCCTTGCAGAGCCGCTGACGCACGTGCATCGAGGCGGGTGAGGTTCTTCGGTCGCGGGCGACGACGGGTACAGGAACGGCACGACAAGCTGGCCGCCGGTGAGGCGGTGGACGTGCCCTGCCAGATCCGCCGCACGTCGTCGCGCGGGTGGGGCCCGTGGGTGGTGGGCGAGCTCGCGCTGCCGGCCACCGGCCCGGCGAGCTTCGTCGCCGCGGATCCGCTGAAGCGATCGCTGGTGTCGGGCCGGGCCGGCGGTTCCGGCCCGGTCCCCGTCGAGGGCCCGGGCGCGCTGGCGCGGCGCGCCGTGCGGTTCCGGGGTGAGGCCTTCTACGGCATCGACGGCGAGGTCATCGTGCTGACCACCGAGCGCAACGTCACCGAGCTCGCCACCGAGCCCGACGACACCGAGCTGATCGCCACCCGCCTCTCCGCCCTCGGCTTCGACCAACCCTGAAATTGGCCCGGTTTCCCGCGCCATGCGCGGCCAACCCGGCCAATTTCGCCTTGGGGTGGGAGGATCTGCGGCGTGCAGGTGTCCGAGCTGTGGCGGTTCCCGGTGAAGTCGATGCAGGGGGAGCGACTGGCCGCGGCCGACGTGACCGAACGGGGGTTGCAGGGCGACCGCTCGTGGGCGCTGCGCGACGAGCGCAACGGCACGTTCCTGACCGCGCGACGCGAACCGCAGCTCCTGTTCGCGAGCGCGCGGCTCGACGCTGACGGCGCGGCGCGCGTCACCCTCGACGACGGGACCCCGCTCGCGGACGACGCCGCGATCTCCGCGTGGCTCGGGTACCCGGTGCAGCTCGTTCCCGCCTCGCCCGAGGTGCAGGGCACCTACGAGATCGCGCTCAGCGTCGACGACGAGGAGCACGCCGAGTGGATCTCGTGGGACGGGCCGACGGGCCGCTTCCACGACTCGACGAAGGCGAGCGTCTCGATCGTGACCAGTGCGACGATGCGCGACTGGGACGTCCGCCGGTTCCGCATGAACGTGATCGCCGACGGCGACGGCGAGGAGGCGCTCGTCGGTGCCCGCCTGCGGTTGGGGTCGGCCGAGGTCGACGTGCAGAAGCCGATCGGGCGCTGCGTGATGACCACTCGTCCGCAGCCCGGTGGGATCGAACGCGACCTGACGGTGCTGAAGACCATCAACGCGGAGCTCGGCGGCAACCTGGGCATCGGTTGCCTCGTCGCGACACCCGGCCGGGTGATGATCGGGGACGAGATCGTCCGTCTAGCTTGACGGACGTGCGGGCTCGCTGGTTCCTGACCGTGGTGGTCGCGGCCGCCCTCCTGGTCGCGGCCTGCAGCGACTCGAACGACTCGTCCTCGGACACGAAGAAGTCGACCACCACCACCGAGATCACGCAGTCGAGCCCGAAGCCGCCGAAGACGCTCGAGATCCTCGTGACGAACGACGACGGCGTGAAGGCCGAGGGCATCGACGTCCTCACCAAGGGGCTCCGATCGATCGAGGACGTGCACGTCACCGTCGTCGCGCCGGCCACGCAGGAGAGCGGCACCGGGGGCAAGGCGACGCCGGGCAAGCTCGAGGTCACCGACACGACGCTGGCCAGCGGCTACCCGGCGAAGGCGGTCTCCGGGTACCCGGCCGACACGGTTCGGGTGGCGATCGACGAGATGAAGCTGAAGCCGGACCTGGTCGTGGCCGGCGTCAACCAGGGCCAGAACCTCGGCGCGCTGGTCGACGTGTCCGGGACCGTCGGCGCCGCTCGTGCTGCGGTCGCGCACGGCATCCCGGCGCTCTCGGTGAGCGAGGGTCTGGTCGCGGACATCGACTACCAGGCCGCGATGCCCTTCGTGCTCGGCTGGGTGCAGGACCACCGGCTCGTGCTGGTCGACCACACGCAGCCCAAGCAGGTCACGAACATGAACATCCCGTCGTGCACCTCGGGCGAGGCCAAGCAGCCGGTCGAGGTGCCGCTCGCGCCGGCCGGCACCGCCGGCGCACTGGTCGCGCAGGACTGCACGAGCACGCTGAAGGATCCGCCGAACGACATCGTCGCCTTCAACGCCGGCTACGTGACCATCACCGACCCCATTCCCGCCACCCCCGCGAAGTGAAGGCAATACCGGTCGGAATCCGACCGGCATTGCCTTCGAAGATCACACGAGGGGCCAGGGGTACCGGCGGCCCGAGGGGTCGTGGGGGAAGCACTGCGCGTGGACGAGGGCGCGGGCGCGGGTGCGCACCGCGTCGCGCTCGAACGGATCGAGCAGGTCGTCCAGCTCCGAGGGCAGGTCCCGGTCGAGCAGGGCGACGAGGTCCTCGCGGACGTCGTCGGGAACCGGCTCCCCGGCGAAGTCCCAGATGACCGTGCGGACCTTGAACTCGGCTGCGAACGACAGCCCGTTGTCGATGCCCCAGATGTGCCCGTCGCCGTCGACGAGGCAGTGGCCGCCCTTGCGGTCGGTGTTGTTGACGATCAGGTCGAAGGCGCACATCCGGCGCAGCTGCGGGTGGTAGCGCTCCTCCTCGAGGAGCGTGAAGTAGTGCTGCTCGAAGTCGGCGTCGATGAACCGCTGGACGGACCCGACCCCGAGCGGCGCATCGTCGCGTCGGACCGTCGGCGGCACGAGCGCCCAGCCGAGCGCGTCGTCGAGGACCCACGCCGCGATCTCGCGCTTCCAGAGACCGGCCGGGAAGTCCCACAGGGGCCGCTCGCCCCGCTCGGGCTTGTAGACCGCCCGGACCGCTTCGTCACCCTCCTGCTCGACCTCCACCAGGTACGTGCCGTTCGAGCTCCATGGCATCCGGCCGATGACCTCGATCTCGCCGGTGGTGAGGCCGTCGACGGTCAACGCGGCGGGCCGTGCCCGTTGGTGCGCGGGCAGGCGTGGTTCTCACCCATCGGGTTCCCGCAGAGCGGGCAGGCCGGGCGGCCCGACTCGACCAGCTCGGTGGCGTGCGCGATGAAGCCGACGACCTGCGATCGAGTCAGCCGGACCCGCAGCGAGGCGCGCGTCGGATCGCTCAGGGGTGCCCGGTCCGAGGCGGACGGTTCGTCGGGATCGTCGGGCTCCTGGAAGTCCTCGGGCCGGACCTCCTCGATCACGATCACGATCCGGTCCGCCGCCTGGTCGAAGGCGACCGAGACCATGCCGGCCGTCCACGCGGAGATGACCGGCTCGAGCAGGTCGAGCGGGCGCTCGGGCAGCTCGGCGGGCGGTAGGTCGGCGATGACGCCGGCGAGGTACTCGGCCAGCGCCGACACCTGCTGCTTCTCGCACTTGATCGACGCCAGCTGCCCGGCCGCGCCGGCCTGCAGGTAGAAGACCCGGTCGCCGGGCTGCCCGACGGCACCTGCGGTGAAGTGCTCGACCGGGTCGAAGTCGAAGCTCTCGGCCATGCTCATGAGGGCACCAACCTGGTCAGGTCGTCGCCGGTCGAGTTGACCGCGAGGACGATGGGTCCGCCTTCGGCGTAGAGGACGGCGGTGACCGAGCAGGGCGACACGACGATCCGTTGGAACAGGTCGAGGTGCGTGCCCATCGCGGCGGCGACCGCCGCCTTGATCGGGTCGGCGTGGGAGACGGCGACGATGGTCTCGCCCCGGTGCTTCGCGCACAGCTTCTCGACCGCGCCGGTGATGCGCAGCTGCATCTCGGCGAAGGACTCGCCGTCCGGGAAGCGGAAGCCGCTCGGGTAGCGCTGCACGGTGCGCCACTCGGGGAGCTTGGCGAGCGCCTTCAGCTCGCCGCCCGTCCACGCGCCGAAGTCGCACTCGTTGAGGCCGCGCTCGGTGCGGACCCGGAGCTTGCGGGCGCGGGCGATCGGCGTGGCGGTCTCCTGGGCCCGTTCGAGGGGCGAGGCGTACACCGCGGCGACCGCCTTCAGCGCGGCGATCCGGGCGCCGGCGGCCTCGGCTTGCTCGACGCCCTTGTCGGCGAGGTGCAGTCCGGGGGCGCGGCCCGGGAGCGTCGACCCCGTCGTGGGGGTCTGACCGTGGCGGACGTACAGCACGAGGGTCGGCTTCGAGGGCTTGGCTCTCGGCATGGTCGGCCCAACCTATCGTCGGCCTCCGTGGGCGAGAGGCTGCGGAGCGCCAGCGGAGCGAGCGGGTTCGGAGAACCCGATGCCGAAGGCCGACCTCCGGAGGAGGTCGCAGTGTGATGGAGAGGCTGGAGGACGTCGAGGCGGAGGTCGTCGACTGCCGGCGCTGCCCACGTCTCGTCGCGTGGCGGGAGCAGGTGGGTCGGGAGCGCAGAGCTGCGTTCCGCGACGAGACCTACTGGGCCCGGCCAGTTCCCGCCTTCGGCGATCCGGACGCCCACCTCGCCATCGTCGGTCTGGCCCCAGCCGCGCACGGCGCGAACCGCACCGGTCGGATGTTCACCGGCGACCGCTCGGGCGACTTCCTCTACGCCGCGCTGCACCGGGCCGGCTACGCGAACCAACCGACGAGCGAGCACCTCGACGACGGGTTGGTGCTGACCGGCGCGTGGATCACCGCCCCGGTCCGCTGCGCACCGCCGGCCAACAAGCCGACGCCGGCCGAGCGCGACGCCTGCCGGCCGTACCTCGAGCGCGAGCTCGCCCTGCTGCGCTCGCTTCGGGTCGTGATGGTGCTCGGCTCCTTCGGCTACCAGGTGGTGGCCGGGATCCTCGGCGTGAAGCCCCGGCCGAAGTTCGGCCACGGCGTCGAGGTGCCGCTC
This sequence comes from Acidimicrobiia bacterium, assembly GCA_019247975.1. Taxonomy (GTDB): domain Bacteria; phylum Actinomycetota; class Acidimicrobiia; order Acidimicrobiales; family Iamiaceae; genus JAFBAD01. The sequence goes on along the minus strand of JAFBAD010000373.1, from coordinate 11,337 downwards.
GACGACGGTCGCACGCTCATCTGCTCGTACCACGTGAGCCAGCAGAACACCTTCACCGGCACCCTCACCCCGGACATGCTCGACGCCGTCCTGCGCCGCGCCCGCGAGCTCGCCGGCCCGACCTGATCGGAAATTGGCCACGTTCGCCGCGCATGGCGCGGCGAATCGGGCCAATTTCGCCGTCGGGGTGGGGCGGGAGTGCTCGAGCTCGAGTTCAGAGCAGGGCCAGGAGCTCGCCGACCGCGTAGAGGATGGCGGTGCCGCCCAGGAAGAGGGCGACGACCACCCGGAGGCGCTGCGAGTCGGCCCGCACGGTGAGCGCGGCACCGAGCCGCGCGCCGGGGATCACGCCGACCGCGAGCAGCAGCGCGAACCGCCAGTCGATGTCGCCCTGGATCGCGTGGGTGATCGTGCCCGGGATGGCGAAGATCGCCACGCAGGCGAGCGACGTGGCGATCGCGGTCTTGAGCGGGACCCTGGCCAGCTGGGTGAAGGCGGGGACCATCACGATCCCGCCGCCGACGCCGAGCAGGCCCGACAGCAACCCCGCCGCGGTGCCGATGGCCAGGTAGCGGCCGTTGGAGGCGCCGGCGTCACGGACCGGCAGCGCGAGGTCCGCCGCCTCGGAGTCGGACTCGGCGCCGGCTTCGTCGCGACCGCCGGTGGCGTAGGTGCGCCAGGCGCTGAAGCCGAGCAGCGCGGCGGTCATCAGCATGAGGACGTGGCCGTTGCCCGGAACCGCCTTCGACAGCCGGGACCCGACGACCGCCGCCACCACGCCGGCCGGCGCGGTCCAGGTGACGATCCGGAAGTCGATGAGCTGCTCGCGGACGTAGCGGGCGGTCCCGCTCGCCGCGCCGGGGATGATCGACGGCAGCGTGGTGCCCACCGCGATGGTGGCCGACGCTCCCAGCGCCCGGATCGCCGGCGTCGAGATGACCGCCCCTCCCACCCCGAAGAGCCCCGACATGGTCCCGGTGGCCACGCCCGCGAGCAGCGTCAAGACGTCGCGGAGCGGTCCCGGGTCCATCTACAAACGTCTAGCCGGTAGCGTTCCCCCTTCATGTCTCCCCGCTCCACCCGCCCCCTCCTGGCCGCGCTCATGGCCCTGCTGCTCCTCGGCGCGTGCGCCGGCCACCGCGACCCGACCGGCTACGGCAAGACCACCGAGCGCAACTTCTCGAAGGGCTGCCTGGAGACCGCGAAGAAGCAGGACACCGTCTCGGACCCGAAGCAGTACTGCACCTGCAGCTACGCCAAGATCATCAAGCAGATCTCGTTCGACGACTTCAAGAAGTTCAACTCGGACCTGTCCGACACCCCCGACTCGCTGCCGAAGCCGCTGCAGGCCATCGCCACGACCTGCGCGCAGAGCAGCCGCTGATCAGTCCGCAGCGGGCGCCGGCGCCTCGGCGGCCGGCGCGTCTGCGGCGGGCTTCTCCGCGGCAGGCTTCTTGGGGGGCAGCGGGGGCACGCGGCCGGGGAACTCGATCGCGGTCTCGGGCCAGCGCTTGCGGCTCTTGCGCGACAGCTTGTGCATCAGCGAGATCGCACCCGGGTCGTCATCGCCCGGTCGCGCCTCGATGGCGCCCGACGCGATCATCCGGCTCATGATCTCCCGGCCGAGCTCGGTGCGGACGATGGTCAGCGTCCAGTCGTTGTACTTGCCGATGCCGCCGGTCGAGATGTCGGCGTGCTCGGCCGCGAAGTCGGGGCAGTGGTTGCAGCCCTCGCGGGTCCACTGGTGGCACTCCTTGAGCGGCACCTCGTGGTACTCGCCGTCCTTCGTCCAGATCTGGAAGACGCCCTTGATGTTGACCTTCTTGATCTCGGACTTCGGGACGCCGTACTTCGCCTCGAAGAGCTCCTCGAAGATCGCGTCGTCGAAGGTCTTCGAGCACAGCAGGCCGATGTTGAACACGATCGGGCGCCCGATCTTGCCGGCCTTGCGCGACCACATCACCGGCGGCACCGACGACTGGCAGCTCATCCCGACCAGCGCGAGCTTCGAGAAGCCGCGCTCCATGGCTTCGGGCATGGCGAGCGTGTTGGCCGAGTAGGTGTACCGGCTGCCGGCCGACGCGAGGATCTCGTCCTTGTTGGTCGCGACGCCGGGCTTCGCCTCCCACGTGCTGCCGTCGCCCTCGAGGTAGGACACCAGCGCGGCGTCGATGTAGCCCTCGTCCATCGCCCAGATCAGCAGGGCCGACACGAGCCCGCCGTCCTGGCCCATCTGGTGGACCATGTCGTCGCTGGCCCGGGTGAGCATGATGTCCGAGTAGACGCCGGACAGCTCGTCCTCGCGGCGGAAGCGGCCGAAGAGGTGGTCGTCGGCCTCGGGCTCCCAGGTGCGGAAGCGGGGGCAGGCCCGCGTGCAGGTGGTGCAGCCCTTCTGGCCGTGCGTGCAGTCGGTCGGACCGAGCTCGTCCTCGAGGTGGAACGGCTTGTAGCCACCCTGCTTGTGGTCGTACCCGATCACGTCGTGGGGGCAGGAGATCACGCAGCCCGCGCAACCGGTGCAGAGGCCGGTGTCGATGACCTCCTCGTAGAGCTCCTTCCACTGGGCCGTCCAGCGCCCGCTGGGAAGGATCTCGAGCTCTTCCTCGGTGACGGCCATCGCCGCATCGTACGAGGAACCCTCCACGTGGGACGATCCCGGCGTGCCCCCTCCGGTCCTCTACGTGCACCTGTCGCTCGAGGGCGGCGTGTTCGTGGTTCGGGCCGACGGCGGCGAAGCGTGGATCACGGCCGACCGGCTCGACGCGGAGCTCGAGCAGCTGGCCGAGCGGGACGGCACGGTGCTGATCAGCATCGAGGGCGGGCGCGATGCGCAGCCGCAGGTGCACGCGCTGCACCGGCGGGTGATCGGCACCGGTCTGCCCACGCGGGTCCTCGAGGACCGGCACCCCGCGGTCACGCCGCTGCCCGAGGGGGTCACGAGGCTGATGGCGTTCGCGCACGCAGGGCGGGTCGACCTGCTCGCCGACGCGCTCGACCGCGGCGCGGCGGCCGACCCGCGCGACCAGCAGGGGACGACGCCGCTCATGTACGCGGCCAACCGCGGTGAGCGGGACGCGGTCGTCACGCTGCTCGAGCACGGCGCGGACCCCGATGCGTGCGACGACGACGGCACCACCGCGCTCATGTACGCGGCGCGCGGGGGGCATGTGGACGCGGTGCGAGCGCTGATCGAGCAGGGGGCCGACCCGGCGATCACCGAGGCCCACGGCCGGACCGCTCTCGACATCGCGATGACGGAGGGCCACGGCGACGTGGCGGACGCTCTCCGTAACATGGGCCCATGGACCTGACGTATCCGCCCGAGGCCGAGCAGTTCCGCAAGGAGATCCGGACCTGGCTCGAGGAGCACCTGCCCGACGGCTGGTTCGACGAGGGCTTCGAGATGTCGGCGGAGGACCGCAAGCGGTTCAACGAGGAGTGGCCGCAGGAGCTCTACGGCGGCGGCTGGATCTGCGCCGCCTGGCCGACGGAGTACGGCGGCAAGGGCCTGTCCACCATCGAGAACGTGGTGCTGGCCGAGGAGTTCGCGCGGGCGAAGGCGCCGCTGCGGGCCGACTTCTTCGGCGACACGCTCGTCGGTCCCACGATCCTGCAGTGGGGCACCGATGAGCAGAAGAAGGAGTTCCTGCCCAAGATCATGAAGGGCGAGATGGCCTGGTGCCAGGGCTTCTCCGAGCCCAACTCCGGCTCCGACCTCGCCTCGCTCAAGACGAGCGCCGTGCGTGACGGCGACGAGTGGGTGATCAGTGGCCAGAAGGTCTGGACCACCCAGGCGCAGTACGCGGACTACTGCTTCCTCCTCGCCCGCACGAACCCGGACGCACCGAAGCACAAGGGCATCTCGTACCTCCTCGTCCCGATGCAGCAGGACGGCATCGAGGTCCGCGGCATCACCCAGCCCGACGGCACGGCCGAGTTCAACGAGGTGTTCTTCGACGGCGCGCGCTGCCCGTACGAGAACGTCGTCGGCGGCATCGACAACGGCTGGGTCGTGGCGAACACGACGCTGTCGCACGAGCGGGGCATGTCGGCGACGACGAGCTTCCGCCGGTTCTCACAGGAGCTCGACCTGATGGTCGAGGAGGCGAGGCGCAACGGTCGGATCGACGACCCGCTCGTCCGCCAGGGCCTCGCCCGCTACCACTCCAAGATCCAGATCCTGCGGATCAACGGGCTGCGGAGCCTCACCGCCACGCTGCACGACCGCAAGGACCCCGGCGTTGCCGCGCTCGGCGCGTCGAACAAGATGTTCTGGTCGGAGATGCACCGCGACGCGATGGAGCTCGCCCTCGACATCTGGGGCCCCGAGGCGATGCTGGCCGACGCCGGTCCCGAGGCCGGCAACTGGCCGGCGGTGGCCCGGAGCAAGGGCCGGGACAGCTACCAGGTGAGCCCGATGGTCTCGTCGTTCTTCTTCTCCCGCTCGGAGACGATCTGGGGCGGGACCGCCGAGATCCAGCGGAACATCGTGGGCGAGCGGGTGCTCGGGCTGCCCCGGGAGCCGAAGCCCCAGCAGTAGGCCCTTGTGGCCGGCCCGGTCATTCCTATAAAGTCCGTAGGCATGATGAGGATTGGCGCTGACGACCGGGCGGCCGACCCGCGGGAGCGGGTGGTCCTGTACCCGGTCCGCCACCGCTCCGAGGGCACGATGCGCGACGACCTGGCGACCGTCGGGACCCGCCACGTGCTGGCGGTGACCGATCACGACGACGAGGAGACCCTCGCCGGGCTTCGCCGGCTGCGCCCCGAGTTCCCGAGCCTCGACATCCTGGTCGCCCCGGACGCCGATGATCCCTCGTGGAGCCTGGCCTTCCGGTCCTGGCTGACCAACCGGCGAGCGTGGCGGGAACCACGGTGGAAGCGCTTCCTCCCGGCCCGGCAGCGGCGCAAGGTGGTCTACGGCTACCACCACGCCGAGGCCGGCGGGGCCCTCATCGAAGGGGTGCTGGCGGGTACCTGACCCCCCAGGCATGGCTCGGCCTGCGCCGGGCCGCCCACTAGCGTGGGCCCCTCATGGTTGCGGAGCGCGGCATCGCCCCGCGGTCCCGACGTACCTGGCCCGAGCGGATCGTGCTCGTGGTCGGAGTCGTGCTCGTCGTCGTCTGCGCCGGCACCGCGGTCGGGGTCGCATGGGGCGAGTGGAAGTTCGGACAGGTCAAGACGACCGATCTCGACCTGCCCGACGTCGCCGCCGGCGACCCGGCCAACTTCCTCGTCGTCGGCTCCGACAGCCGCGAGCACCTCGACTCGAAGTCGCCGAACGCAGGTGCGTTCCTCGACGGGGCGTCGGCCGGACGTCGCTCCGACACGATCCTCATCGTCCGCATCGACCCCAAGTCGAAGTCGGCGCGGATGCTGTCGCTGCCGCGCGACCTGTGGGTGCCGATCGCCGGCCAGGACGGCGCGCAGCGGATCAACGCCGCCTACGCCAAGGGCGAGCAGGTGCTGGCCGACACCATCCAGCAGTACCTCGGCATCCCGATCAACCACTACGTCGAGGTGGACTTCGGCGGCTTCCAGCAGCTCGTGAACGCGGTGGGCGGCGTGCCCATCTACTTCGACCGGGCCATGAAGGACGAGAACTCGGGCCTCGACGTGCTGCACCCCGGTTGCGTCACGCTCGACGGCGCGAGCGCGCTGGCCTTCGCGCGATCGCGGCACCTCCAGTACATGTTGAACGGCGTCTACCGCACAGACCCGACCGGCGACCTCGGCCGCATCACCCGTCAGCAGAAGCTCATCAAGCTGGCCATCTCGCGCGCCGTCTCGAAGGGCCTCACGAACCCGCTGACGCTGCGGCGGCTCGTTGACGTCGGCGTGCAGAACATCACGATCGACAAGGGCCTCTCCGCGTACGACCTGCTGCAGCTCGGCCGGCGCTTCGCCGACTTCAACTCGAAGCAGCTGCAGACCTACACGCTGCCCGTGCACCCGTTCCGGACCAACGGCGGCGCCAGCGTGGTCGCGCTGGACGAGGACTGGGCCTGGCCGATCCTCGCCGAGTTCCGGCCCGACGGCGCGACGCAGGGCGGGTCGGTGCGCACCGGTCCGCTCTCCGAGCACGACGTGCGGGTGCGGGTGCTCAACGGGGCCAGCATCGACAAGCGGGCGACCAACGTCGCCGGCGCGCTGGAGGCGGCCGGGTTCGGCATCACGAACATCGGTGACGCCGAGGACATCGGCGCATCCGACGTCGCGCACAGCGAGCTGCTGTACGCGCCGGATGCCCGGCCCAACGCCGTCCTGGTCGGCCAGCACCTGCGCTCCGGCGCGACGCTGAAGGAGGACGACCACCTCGACGCCGGGGAGGTCGTGCTGCTGGTCGGCCACGACTTCACCGCGGTCACCGCGGCTCGGCAGAAGACCGTGCCCGGCGAGCCCCCGAGCACGACGGAGCCGTCGACGACCACCACGACGACCCGGCCGTCCGCGCCGCCGACCACGAAGCCCGTCGGCCGCGCGCCGGAGGATCCTCCGCCCGGTGTGAGCTGCGGCTGATGCGCGGTTCGGAGACTGTCCACATGGACGTCGCACCCGGTCCGATCTGGGAGCTCGTGAGCGACGTGACCCGCATCGGTTCGTTCAGCCCCGAGACGTTCGAAGCCGAGTGGACCGGCGGCGCCGACGGTCCTGCGGTGGGCGCCCACTTCCGCGGCCACGTGAAGCGCAACGGCCGTGGCCCGACCTACTGGACCGAGTGCGAGGTCGTGACCTGTGAGCCCAAGCGGGAGTTCGGGTTCGCGGTGCTCAACCGCGGCCGGGCGCTCAACACGTGGCGGTACCGGCTCGAGCCGTCCGGCAGCGGCACCGACGTGACCGAGTCGTTCGAGCTCGCCGATGCGCTGGCGTTCCGCCTCTACTGGGCGCTGGCCGGTCGGTGGCGGGGCCGCACCAACCACGAGGGCATGCGGACCACCCTCGAACGGATGAAGGCCGTCGTGGAGGCGAAGCCCTAGTCAGGCAGCCGGCCGTAGGCCCGCAGCGTCCGCAGGGCGTGGATCGTCACCATGCCCCGCCAGTCGCAGCGGCTCGCGTCGCTCGGCGGCTCCCACGCGATCGGCCAGCCGCCATCGGGTCGCTGCTCGTGCTCGAGGTGGTCGAGGTGGCGCTCGATCTGCGCGTCGTCGAACCACGCACGGGCGAGGCTCGCGGGCGTCGGCGCGAATTCGAGCGGCCCGACGCCGTACTCGTCCGGATCGGGCTCCGCCTGGTACAGGTTCGCGCCGGGCAGCGCCGCGCCGACCGAGGGCCCGAGGGCCTGCGCGCGATCGCGGTCGGGCGCGGCGTCGAGGAACCAGGCCACGCAGCGCAATGCGTGGACCTCGTCCGGCGGACCGTCCTGCTCCAGCGTGCGGAAGCACCACTCGGTCGCACGCGTGACCCACCGGTGCTCGGTGCCCAGCGCGAGCGCGTACGCCAGGATGCTCGCGGTCGGGTTGAGCGCCGGCTCGAGCGGGATCTCGTTCCAGTGCACGGCGTGGGGGTGGTCGGCGATCTCGGGGAACGCGATCGGCACCGCGCCATCCGCGTCGGCGACCGTGTCGAGGTAGTCGCACGCGCTGGCGACGAGGTCGAGCGCAGGCGCGCCGACCGCCGCGAGCGCTTCGAACGCGATCTCGACGTCGAGCGGCTGGCTGCCGGGCGCCCGCTTGTCGGGCTCGAGGCCGTGGCCGAAGCCGCCGTCCGCGTTGCGGTACGCGGTGACCGCGTCCGCGACCGTGGCCGGGTCGTCCCCGTCGAACAGGCAGCGGGCCACCCGCTGGTCCAGGACGCGTGCGTTGGCCTCGATGAACGTGCGGGCGCCCCGCAGGTCGATGGTCATGGGCGGAGCCTCGCCCAGCAACCCTGACAACGCCGGTCAGGGTTTCTCCCTATCCTCGGGACGTGCGGGCCAGCCGGCTGATCGAGCTCCTGCTGCTCCTCCAGGTGCGTGGTCGGGCCACCGCACCCGAGCTGGCCGCCGAGCTCGAGGTCTCGGTGCGCACCGTGTACCGCGACGTCGAGGCCCTCGTCGCGGCGGGCGTGCCGGTCAGGACCGAGACCGGCAGACGGGGCGGAGTCGTGCTCGAGAGCGGGTACCGCGTCGGTGGCGAGCCGCAGCTCGCGGAGACCCTGGCCGCGGTGCCGTCGATCGCGGACGCGCTCGGGGTCGAGGTGGCCGGTCGCGACACCGCGACCGCATCGGTGCGCGAGCGCCTGCTGATCGAACCGGAGGACTGGTTCAAGGACAAGGACGACGTGCCGTGGCTCGCCGCTGTCGCGCGAGGCGTGTGGGAGGGGCGCGAGCTGCGGCTCGACTACCGCAGCAAGGGCGGGGCCAGTGCGCCGGTGGTCCACCCGTTGGGCCTCGTGCTGAAGGGCCACACGTGGTACCTGATCGCCCGCAGCCGCCGAGGTGCCGACCGCACCTACCGGGTGTCACGCATCAGCGAGGTCGCGCTGCTCGACCACACCTTCGAACGCCCCGACGACTTCGACCTGGCCGAGGCCTGGGCCCGCAGCACGCAGGCGTTCATCGCGTCGATCCCGCGGTACATGGTCTCGGTGCGCGTCGCGCCGGACGCCGAGCGGTACCTCGGCCTGCTGCAGGAGGGGACCCCGCCGCTGCCGCTGGCCATCGACGTGGCGCGCGACGATGCGGGCTGGGCCTGCCTCGAGCTCAGGTTCGAACGTCCGGACTCCGCGGCGCGCCTGCTCCTGCAGCTCGGCGCAGGGGTCGAGGTGCTGGCACCGGCCGAGCTGCGGACCCTGCTGGCCGATTCGGCTCGCAGGATGGATCTGCTCTACACATGAGACGATGAGGCCATGACCGCAACGCCGCGCATCCTCGAGCCCCAGTGCGAGTGGACCTCGGTCGATGTCGCCGACGAGGAATCGTGGACGGAGCACTTCGACGACGCGGAGCTGGCCGAGCTCGACGCTGCGCTCCGCCATGCGCTCGAGCGGTCCGACGACGTGCTGGAGCTCGGTCGCGAGGACTTCCCTCTCCCGAGCCTGCAGCCGCGCCTCGCCCGCATCGAGGACGAGCTCATCAACGGTCGGGGGTTCGTGCGCCTGCGCGGCATCGACCGTCGCGCGTACACGCAGACCGAGATGGAGCTCCTGTACTGGGCGATCGGCATGCACCTCGGTCTGCCATGGGCGCAGAACAAGCACGGCCACGTGCTCGGCGACGTCACCGACCAGAACAAGGGCATCGGCGACCCGACCGCCCGCGGCAACGAGCTCGGCGGCATCGCGCTGCCGTTCCACTGCGACGGCTCGGACCTGGTCGGGCTCATGTGCCTCGAGAACGGTCGATCGGGTGGCCTCTCGGCGGTCGCCAACTCGGTGCTGATCCACAACCGCCTGGTCGCCGACCGACCCGACCTCGCCGCCGCGCTCTACGACGAGCTGCCGTACGACTTCCGCGGGGAGCAGCCGCCCGACGGCAAGCCGTACTACATGGTCCCGGTGTTCACCGAGTGGGAGGGCCGGCTGTTCGTGCGCTGCATCCCGCCGTACATCTGGGCGTCGCAGCGCCACCCCGAGGCGCCCCGGCTCACCGACCTGCAGCGCGAGGCGTTGGACGCGGTCGTGCGCATGGCCGACGACCCGATGCACCACGTCACCATGGAGCTGCTGCCCGGTGACATGCAGTTCATCAACAACTACCACGTGCTCCACGGGCGGACGGCCTACGAGGACGACCGTGACGCCGGTCAGATCCGCCACCTGAAGCGGCTGTGGCTCGAGACGACCGTGCTCGAGAGCCGGCCGCCCTGGTTCCAGAACCACCGGAGCCACTGGTCCGAGAACCGCAGCGCCAGCCGCCTCCAGGTGCACTGATCACGAGAGGAACGAACCATGCGTCGTCGGGCCAGCACGATCACCCACGCCGAGTCCATCGGTGAGGTCACGCATCTGATCGACAAGGCGCTCGCCGACGTGGCCCACGGCCGGTTCGAGCGATCGCTGTCGGGTCTGACGGCGGTCGCCGCCGCGATCACCACCGTCGAGATCTACCTGGAGCACTACAAGGCAAGCTTCGGCAACAAGTGGATGTGGAGCCCGATCCTGGTCACGCCTCCGGTGATCGTGGCGGGGATCATGGGGGTCTGGTCGAAGCGGTGGGCCAAGACGGCGCTCCCGGTGACCGCGCTCATCTACACCGCCGACGGCCTGCTGGGGGAGTACTTCCATGCGCGCGGCGTCGCTCGCAAGCCCGGAGGGTGGGGGCTGGCCTCCTACAACGTGCCGATGGGACCGCCGATCTCGGCGCCGGGGTTGATGACCTTGGTCGGGGGCATGGGGGTGCTCGCGGCGTTGCTGCGCCGGGAGGACTAGTGGCGCGGGACCTCTCCAAGCCCGACCACCTGCCCAACCTCCGGTCCGGCAAGGAGCCGTTGGATCCGTCGTGGCTGCCGCTGCAGCGCCGCGGGATCACGCCGCAGATGATCGGCCGGTACCCGGACTTCGACGTGTTCGACGCGGCGGACACCTGGGACGACGCCACGGCCCGGGTGGTCAGGGAGCGCCTCGCGGTCTCGACCGAGCTCCACTTCTTCACGCCCGCCGAGGCGCCGACCGTTCGTGCGTTCTGCGACGTGTGCATGGCCCAGGACCGCGAGCCTCGGATCCCGGTGGCGGAGCTCATCGACGAGAAGCTGACCGCCGGGCGGCTCGACGGCTACCAGTACGCCGACATGCCCGATGACCGCGACACCTGGCACCTGGTCCTCGCCGGGCTGGACGAGGTCGCCGCGCGCGAGCACGGCGCCCCCGACTTCGCCGGTCTCGACGTGCAGGACCAGGAGGCGATCGTCGGGCAGCTGGCCGAGGCGAAGCTGTCGGGCGGGAGCTGGGACCAGTTGAACGTGAAGCGAGCCTGGTCGGTGTGCATGCGCATGATCCTGGCCGCGTTCTACTCGCACCCGTGGGCGTGGAACGAGATCGGATTCGGTGGCCCGGCCTACCCCCGCGGCTACATGCGCCTCGGACCGGTGAGCACGACCGAACCGTTCGAGCGTCCCGGTGCCACCGACGAGGATCCGGTCCGGGTCACCCCGGAGCGAGGCGAGTGAAGCGGAACCTGCTGAAGGGTTCGATCGGGCCCGCCGACAACGACTCGCGCTTCCTCCTCGACGTGCACCGCCGCGACCTGCCCGGCGAGGACACGATGGTCCGCTACGACGACGGCGACGAGGTCGACCTGGTGATCGTGGGGGCCGGAGCGGGCGGGTCGGTCCTCGCCCAACGCCTCGCCCGTGCCGGATGGCGCATCGTGATCCTCGAGGCCGGGCCGTTCTGGCACCCCGACGAGGACTGGGTGTCCGA
>JAFBAD010000354.1 GCA_019247975.1 Acidimicrobiia bacterium | reverse complement strand
GGCGAGCGCCTGCCCGACGAGCTGCGCGACGAGCTCCGCGAGCTCGAGAAGCGCCTGGCGAACTAGCCAACCAGGCAACGCCTGCCCTCAGGCAGGCACCGGCATGACGCGATAAGACTGCGCGGTGCGCTGGTTCGGGTGGCGGCTGCTCGGCATCGGCATCCTCGCGCTCGCGGTCCGCCTCGCATTCGCGTTCACCGTCGCGCACGACCACCCGCGCGGCGGCTTCGACGCAGCGCGGTACACCGACGTCGCGTCGACGCTCGCGGACGGACACGGCTACTCCTTCCACCCGGGCCTCGCCACCTTCGGTCGCCCGGATGCGCGGTCGACCGTGATCGAACCGGACGGCCAGCACCCGCCGCTGCACCCCGTCGTCCTGGCCACCGCCGACGTCCTGGGCTTCCACTCGGCCGACGCGCACCGCGCCGCGGCCGCCGTCGCCTCGGCGCTCGGCGTCGTGCTCACCGGGCTGGCGGGCCGCCGTCTCGTCGGCGCCACGGCCGGTCTGGTCGGGGCAGGCATCGCGGCGGTCAACCCCCTGTGGTTCCAGCACGCCGGCTACCTGGTGAGCGAGGCCACCGTCCTCCTCGTCGTCCCGCTCACGCTGCTCGTGGCTGCGGTCGCGCTCGACACCGGCCGGTTGCGGTGGTTCCTGGCCCTCGGGGTGACCATCGGGCTGTGCGCCCTGACCCGCGGCGAGCTCGTGCTCCTCGTGGCCCTGCTCGGCATCCCGGCTGCGCTGATCGCACGCGACGTCCGGCGGCTCGCGGCGCTCGGCCTCGTCCTGCTCGGTGCGGCGGTGGTCGTCGGACCGTGGGTGATCCGCAACGACCGGACCTTCGGGGAACCGGCGATCTCCTACAACACCGGGATCACGCTGGCCGGGGCCAACTGCGCCCAGGCGTACCACGGCCGTCGACTCGGGGGGTACGGCGACGGCGGCTTCATCGCGGCGGGGATCGTCCGCCGCTTCTCCGACCACCCGGTCACCCAGGCCGACGTCGACCGGGGCACCCGCCACATCGCCCGGACCTACGTGGACCACAACCTGTCGCGGGTGCCGGTCGTCGTCCTCGCGCGCGTCGGACGGACCTTCAGCGTGTCCAACCTCGGCGACTCCCTGGACCTCGATGTCGATGCGGGAGCGAACCGGGGGTACCAAGTGGTCGGCTACGCCGTGTACTGGGTCACCGCGCTCCTCGCCATCGGCGGCGCAGTGGGCGTGCGGCGGCGCGGCAAGCGGCAGCTGATCGTGCTCGCTTCGGGTCCGGCGGCCGCCCTCGCGGTCGGCGTGTTCGCCTACGGCGCGACCCGGTTCCGGGTGGTCGCGGAACCGGCCATCGCGCTCCTCGCCGCCGCTGCGCTCGTCGAGGCGTACCGGTGGTGGAGCGCCCGTCAGGACCCGAGCGACAGCACCAGCAGCTCGTCGGCGTCGCGGAAGCCGGCCCTCCGGTAGAAGGGGACGGATCGGGCCGACGGGCTGAGCACGATCCGCACCCATCCACGGGCCCGGCCCTCGTCGATCAGCGCCTCGACCAGCAGCGCACCGACACCGCGATCGCGGTGCTCGGGCCGCACGTACGCGTTGCCGAGGTAGCCCCAGCGACCCGCCGGCCGGCCCGGGGTCGGCATCCGGGTGAACTCGAGCGCGTTCACCATGCCGATCGCCGTGCCGTCCAGCTCGGCCAACCACGCCAGCCGGTGGAGCGCCTCACGGCTCCACCACTCGGCGAAGGCGGCCTCGAAGCCGGGGTCGTCCATCGGGCCATCCCGCTCCTCGACCGAGGCCCGGCGCAGGTTCGCCAGCGCGGCGGTCGCCGCCTGGTCCGCCGGATCGACCCGCCGGACCACCGTTGCGCCACCCACGGCCCGGAACCGTACCGGTCGACCGGTTCCGCTCCCTCCGCCGGGAGCGGAACCGGGACCGGTGTCCCGCCACCATCTGCTACTCCCTGGTTCGCCACGGAGCTCGCAGGTTCCTGCCCGGCCGGGAGGAGTTCTTGACGTGGGTGGCCTCCCCGGGGGCCGGGAGCCGGCCGCTACCATGCGGCTCGCTCCCGCCGTCGAGGAGGTCCCGTGGCTGTCAGCGCGTACATCCTGATCCAGACCGAGGTGGGCAAGGCTGCGCAGGTGGCGAGCGAGGTCGGCGACATCCCCGGGGTGGTGTCCGCGGAGGACGTCACCGGGCCCTACGACGTCATCGCGCGCGCCGAGTCCGACACCGTCGACGAGCTCGGCAAGATGGTGGTCAGCCGGGTCCAGATGATCGACGGGATCACCCGCACGCTCACCTGCCCGGTCGTCCACCTCTAGTCGGTCCACCTGGAGCTGCCCGCCCCTCGAGGTGGCGACGCTCGGGCCCGCTCGGAGCCAGGGCCGACGCCCGGGTGAAGGCGGCGCGGGCGTCGTCGTGACGTCCGGCCCGCTCGAGCAGATCACCGCGCGCGGCGTGCCACGCGTGCCCTCGGGCCGACTCGGCGACGCCGTCGAGCGCAGCCAACCCGGCGGCTGGCCCCTCGACGTAGCCCGTTGCGACCGACGCGTTGATGTCGACCATCGGGTTCGGGTGGATCTCGGCGAGGAAGCGGTACAAGCGAGCGATCTCGGCCCAGTCGGTCCGGGCGAAGCTCGGCGCCCGGTCGTGGCACGCCGAGATCGCCGCCTGCAGCTGGTAGGGGTCGGCCAGGCCCTCGCTCGCCTCGAGCGACCGATCGAGCAGCGCGAGCCCCTCCGCGATCATCGCCCGGTCCCACCTCGTGCGGTCCTGGTCGGCCAGGGGGACGAGCTCCCCCGTGGCGTCGGTGCGGGCCGGGCGCCGTGCGTCGGTGAGCAACAGGAGCGCGAGGAGGCCCTGCGCGACGAGTTGACCGGGCAGCAGATCCGTGAGCATCCGGCCCAGGCGGATCGCCTCCTCACAGAGGTCGGCCCGCACGAGGTCCTGCCCCGAGGCCTCGTGACCCGCCGTGTAGACGAGGTGGACCACCGCGGCGACCGCCGCCACCCGGTCGGGCAGCTCCTCGGGTCCGGGCACCCGGAAGGGGATGCGGGCCACCGTGATCTTGCGCTTGGCCCGGGTGAGCCGCTTGCTCATGGCGGCCTCGCCGACCAGGAGCACCCGGCCGACCTCGGCGGTGGTCAGCCCGCAGAGGTTGCGCAGCGCCAACGCGACCTGGGTGTCGAGCTCGAGGCTCGGGTGGCAGCACGTGAACAGCAGGCGGAGCTGATCGTCCTGCACCACGGCGGGCGGTGGGAGCTCCGGTGCGAGCTGGTCGGCGAGCGCGGTCGCGTCGCGCTCACGCCGCGGACGTTCCGATTCACGGCGCAGCACGTCGAGGGCCTTGCGTCGAGCGGCGACGTAGAGCCACGCGGCCGGATCGGCCGGCGCGCCGGTGCGGCCCCACACCTCGACCGCAGCGACCGCGGCGTCCTGCAGCGCGTCCTCGGCCAGCGTGAGGTCGCCGAGCGACCGGGCGAGGACGGCCACGATGCGGCTGCCCTCGACCCGGATCACCTCGGCCAGCGGCTCGGCCCCGCTCATCCCATGGGCCACGCATTCATCCCATGGGAATGACGGGGCGGACCTCGACGGCGCCGTTCCACGCCCCGGGGATCTTGGCGGCGACCGAGATCGCCTCGTCGAGATCGGCGCACTCGAGCAGGTAGAACCCGCCGAGGACCTCCTTGGTCTCGGCGTAGGGGCCGTCGCTGGTGACGACCTCGCCACCCCGGCCGCCCTTCACCCGGACGGTGGTCGCGGTCGACGTCGGGTACAGGGCCTCGCCACCCCGGATGAACGAGCCGGCCTCCTCGCCGAACTCGCCGTACTGCTTCGAGGTCTCGGCCTGGTCGTCGGAGCTCCAGTCGAGATCCTGGGTGTAGATGAGCGCTGCGTACTTGGGCATCGGTCCTCCTGGATCGATCGGCTCGGGCGACCGTCGTCCGAGCACGTCCATGAGACGAACGGGATCGGCCCGGACGGACACCTCGTCCCCCGGATTCTCAAGCGGCCCCCAAGTGGTCCGCAAGCGGGCCGGGTGATCGTGTCCGTGTCCCCCGAGGAGGAGCGCAGATGTCCACGATGTCCGAACTGTCCACGTCCGATCGGTCCACCCCGACGAGTGCGGTCGCCGACCTGTCGGCGTACCGAGCCGTCCACGTCGCGCTACGCCGCGGCACCCACGCCCTGGCCGAGGCGGCCCGCGGCCTGGACCCGACGGACCGTCGCCGGGCCGAGGCCTACGCCCGCTTCTGGAAGGGCTTCGCCGGCGAGGTGCTCGCGCACCACACGATCGAGGACGACATCTGCTTCCCGGCCCTGGTCGAGCGGATCGACGCCATGGCCGCGCTGATCGAGCAGACCGACGCCGACCACCACCGACTCGACGAGCTGATGGCCGCGGCCGAGGCCGCCGTCGCCGAGATCGCGGCCGGTCGCACGGCTGCCGAGCTGACCACCGTCCTTGACGAGCTGGACGCGCTGATGCACCGCCACCTCGACTTCGAGGACGCCGAGATCCTCCCGCTCATCGAGCAGCACGTCTCCCACGACGAGTGGGCCGCGCTCGAGGAACAGGCCCAGAAGCACATGGGGCTCGGCCTCCAGGCCGCGTTCGCGATCCCGTTCATCGCGTCGATGCTCGACCTCGACGACCTGCGGGAGGTGTTCGCCAGCGCGCCGGGCGCCTTCCGGGTGCTGTACCGCCTCACCCGCAAGCGCTACAACCGCCTGGCCGTCCGGGCGCTCGGTTCGGCGGCCCGCGTCGCGGTGCCGCTCGGACGCTAGGAGCTGACATGTCCGACATCGACACCGTCCGGGCCTACTACGAGGCCCTGGCCGCCCGGGACTTCGAACGGATCCTCGCCGTCGTGGACGAGTCGTGCGTGATCACCCAGGACGAGCGCCTGCCGTGGGGCGGCCGCCACGTGGGTCACGACGGCTTGGCCACCTTCGGGCTGACCCTCACCTCGACCATCGCCTCGCAGGTCACCCACGAGGCGCTGTTCGAGGCCGACGGCGACGTCATCCAGGTCGGCCGGACGAAGGGCACGGTCGTGGCGACCGGCGTGCCGTTCGACATCGCCGAGGTCCACCGCTGGACGATCCGCGACGGGAAGGCGGTCGCCGCCCACTTCTCGATCGACACCCCGGCGATGCTCGAGGCGCTGTCGAAGGAGGCGTAGCCGGTCAGCTGGTCCGCTCGTCCACTAACGCGCCGTCCCACAGATCCTTGAACCGGTCGAGGTCCTCGCTGTCGGCGTCGTCGACGCCCCGCAGCGGACCTCGGTCGGTGAGGTGGCGCTTCGCGTACAACCGGGCGACGAGGGCCTTGCGGTCGGTGCCCAGCTCCCGCTCCTCGTAGCCCGCCTGCTCGACCAGCAGAGCACCGGCGTACACGTCGGCCATGAGCTCGGCGAGCGGGAAGAGCCTCGCCTCGCCGACCGTGCGGTCGAGGCCCTTCCAGCGCTCGATGGCCGTGGCCACGTCGTCGATCCTCGCCGCGACGAGCTCGGTGGTGGGGTCGCCGCCCGGCCCGTGCGCCACCGCGGCGCGCAGGCGATCGAGGAACGCGACGTCTGCCTGCTGGCGCTCGATGCCCCGGCGGATGTCCAGGCAGAGGATGTTGTCCGGGCCCTCCCAGAGCGGGTTGACCTGGGCGTCGCGCAGGAGCCGGGCGACCGGCCAGTTCTCCACGTAGCCGTTGCCGCCGTGCACCTCGATGGCGTCGCTGGCGAGGTGGATGCCGACCCTCGACGCCCGCAGCTTGATGAGCGGCACGCCGATGCGGAGGCGCTTGTCGTAGCCGTCGAACACGAGCGCCTGCGCAGCCTCGACCTCGACGATCATCTCGGCCAGCTTCCGCTGCATGAGCGGCTGCTCGACCAGCGACTTGCCGAACGCCTCGCGTGCTCGGGCGTAGCAGAGCGCCTCCACGAGGGCCCGTCGCGCGCATCCGAGGCCCATCATCGCGATGCCGAGCCGGGCTCCGTTGGTCAGCTCCATCATCCGGGCCAGACCCCGGCCGTCGGCGCTGCCCGTACCGCCCTCGGAGGGCTGGCCGGAGAGCAGGAACGCCTCCGCGTCGGCGAACTCGACCTCGGCCGACGCGACCGCCTTGGTGCCCATCTTGTCCTTCAGGCGGCGGATGCGGATGCCGTTGCGGCTGCCGTCGCGCCGCTCGCGCAGCACGAGGAAGGTGGCGATGCCGCGCGAGCTGTCGGCCGCACCTTCGGGCTTGGCCAGCACCACCCACGCCTCGCCGTTGGCGTTCGACGCGAACCACTTGAACCCGTTGATCCGCCACGCGTCGCCGTCGGGCGTCGCGGTGGTCTCGAGCTCGGCCAGGTCGGATCCACCGGTCCGCTCGGTGAGCGACTGGATGGTCTGGCCCTCCCACTCCCCGGTCGCGAACTTCTCCATCACCCGGTCGCGGATGTCGGCCGGCGCGAACTGGCGGACCAGGTTCACGACCATGTCCCCACCCGTGCCGAGCGCGCACGCCATGCCGATCTCGGCCTGGTCGAGCAGGTAGCTGTGCGCGGCGGTCAGCATCGTGAGCCGGATCCCCCGATCGGTGGCCTCCCGGCGGATCTCGGGCGTCGTGAAGCTGTTGGCGAGGATGTCGCGGCGCGAGTCGAGGAACGACGGCGGCAGGACGATCTGGCTGATGTCGTGGCCCCAGCGGTCGTAGCGCTCGAGCCGAGGCGGGTTCTTGTCCGTGAGCTCCGCCCGCTCCGAGACCGGCCCGCCCATCAGCGCGCCCATGCGGTCGAGGTGCGGCTCGGCCCACGCCCGCTCGTCCTCGGTCAGGTGGCGGTGCACGAGGAACTGCAGCGTCGGGTCGCAGCGCCACCAGTTCAGTCCGGTGGCGCCGACGTAGCGCTCCGTCGCATAGCGGGCCGCCTTCTGCGCCGAAGCGAACGGCAACCGATCGACCGGCTCGGAGTCATACGTCGTCGCCATGGGCTCAGTCTGCCGTCAGCGGCTCCCGACGAGCACGGCCCGGATGCCGAGGCCCATGAGGAACAGGCCGCCGAAGCCGTAGAGCAGGTAGCGGCGCGACATCATCTGGGCGCGGTAGGCGTAGATGAGCG
Source organism: Acidimicrobiia bacterium (assembly GCA_019247975.1). Taxonomy (GTDB): domain Bacteria; phylum Actinomycetota; class Acidimicrobiia; order Acidimicrobiales; family Iamiaceae; genus JAFBAD01. The sequence goes on along the minus strand of JAFBAD010000354.1, from coordinate 217 downwards.
CGACTGAGATGAGCGCGACGAACCCGTAGAACATGTGGAACTGCGGCGGGTCGAGCTTGTCCTTGTTGACGAGCGCGACGCCGAGGCCGACCTGCACGAAGATCGCCAGCTCCACCACGGTGGTGAACCACCACAGGGCGCGGGTGCGCAGCGCGACGACCTTGTGGGCGGCGAGGGCCCACACACCGGCCAGGCCGTTGCCGATGATCACGAACCA
>JAFBAD010000233.1 GCA_019247975.1 Acidimicrobiia bacterium | reverse complement strand
GAGAGCGACGGGCTGTTGCAGCCGATGCCACCCGCGAAGGTGCGATCGCTGATCCGTTGGATCCGCTCGCACCCGGCCAGCGCCACCACCAGGCACAGCGCAGCTGCGCATCGGACCGCTCGTCGCGTCATTGCTCGCCTCCGAACCCTGCACGGTTCGTGCACCTGTTGATCATCGGCCAGGTCCGGTTCGTCCTGAGCGACAGCTTCGCCGGCGATGCGTGCGGGCGTGTCGGTGTCGGACGTCGTGCCGGGGGATCCGCGACCCGGCTCCAAGTTCGGGGAGGGGTGTCGATGGCTCTGTCGTGGATCAAGCGGCAGTCCTGGAGTTCCGGCCCCCAGCCTGGGCACGTGCCTTTGCCGCGATGTTGCTGGCCGCGGGACCGGTGGTGGTCGTCTGCGGCACGGCAGTGAACGGACTCAACGGGCTGCAGACCGTGTTCATCGTCGTTCCGCTGATGCTGCTCGGCGTCGTCGGGCTCCGCACCTGTGTCCGAGCCACCACCGACGCCCTGCACGTCGTGAGCGGGCTTCGCTCGACGTCCTTCGCGTGGGCGAACGTCAGGGGATTCGTCATCGAGCACGGCCGCAGCTCGTGTGGCGTGCTCGCAGTGGTGGAGCCCGGGTTGGCCGTGCGACTTCCGATCGCCAACGGCGGCTCGTTGCTGACCCGCAGGTCCGAACTGGAAGCGGTGTGCTCCGAGCTCGAGGCGTTCCGAGTCTCGTGTCTCGCGGGGACGAACGGAACCAGCACGTGATGTGACGTGAGACGCCCACCCGGCGGATCTGAGGTGGGTCGCCCGATGCGGGCCCTGGCCCCTTACCGAGACGGTGGCCGCATGAAGCCACCGCACCGGAAGTACGTCTTGTCCCGCATGCGCACCGCCGCTCTGCTCGCGGTGGGCGCCGTCATCCTCGGAGGAGCCGCTGCGTGTGGCTCTGCTGCGGCGCCCGCAGGGACTGGCGGCTCACGCGCCTCGGCGCGGGACGCGACAACGGCCACGCGGCGGCGCCCGGTGGGTCGTCGCGACCAGTTGGTCTCGGTGCGAGGCGCCCGCATGCACCTCCGCTGCGAGGGGTCGGGCGCGACGACGGTGGTGCTCATCGCTGGGCTCACCGACGGCGGCGACGGTTGGGGCCCCCTGCGGGCTTCGATGATCGCCCGAACGCGCGTCTGCGACTACGCCCGGTTCGGGACCGGCACCAGTGACCCCGCCCCGACGGACCAGACGTTCTCGACCGAGGCCGCCGACCTGCGCACCCTGCTCCGCGTCGCGGGCGAACCCGGGCCTTATGTGCTGGTCGGTCACTCGTTCGGCGGCCCCGAGGCCGTCACCTTCGCCCACCGCTACGCCGACGACGTCGCCGGCCTCATGCTCATCGACGCCAGCCCGGCCGGGTGGTACGACGCGGTGTGCTCGGTACCTGACGACGGGAGCGCCCAGCCGAACACCTTCGGCGAGCTCTGCGCGTCCCTGTCGAACCCCGCGGCCAACCCCGAACGCCTGGACGCGCCCCCTTCATTCGCTGCGGTGGCGAACATCACGTCCCTCGGCGATCTGCCCATGGTCGTGCTCTCCGGTTCCGAGCGCTCCTTCGCCGGTGTGAGCGCGTCCGAACTGGGTCAGCTCACCCGCCTCTGGAACGCCGGTCAAGCCGCGTGGGCCCGCCTCTCCACCGCATCGCAGCTGGTTCCCGTCGAGCACGTCGGTCACTACATCCACCTCGAGCTGCCCGAGCTCGTCATCGAGCTGCTCAGGCGGCTGCTCCCGTGACCCCGGCGGTCGTCGCCCCGGCATACTGCGACCGGGATGGGAGGCCGAGATGAGGAGGACGGTGCCTTCGTCGGACGCGACGACGAGGTCGACCGGTTCACCCGTGCGCTGACGCGGGCAGGGGAGGGTCAGCCCGCGGTCCTTCTCGTCAGTGGCGACCCGGGCATCGGCAAATCGATGCTGTTGGCCGAGGCAGCTCGAAGGGCCGAGGCGGAGCTCTTCGTCGGGCGGTGCGTGCACGTCGGCGGCGACGCCATCCCGCTCGCTCCGCTGGTGGATCTGCTCCGTCAGCTGCAGCGTCGGCGGGATGTGTCGCAGATCCCGTCGCTCGAGGCGCTCGTCCGCCTCTCCGAGCAGGGCGCCGACAGCGTCGGCGATGTCTTCACCTTGACCCTCGACCTCCTCGGCGAGCTGGGTGCACACGGAAGGGTGATCGTCGGCTTCGACGACCTGCACTGGGGTGACCCGGCCACCTGGGACCTGTTCGAGCACATCTGCCGCAACCTCGTCGACGAGCGCGTCGTGATCGTCGGAGCCTTCCGTCCGGATGAGGTCGCCCGCGATCCGCGCGTGCGCCGCCGGGTCGCCGAGCTCTGCCGCCTGAGCACGGTCGAACGGCTCACGTTGGGAGGACTCGATCGCCGTGCGGTCGCGCTGCACGCAACATCCGTGCTCGGCATCCCGACGCCCCCCGCCCTGGTCGACGAGCTGGTTCGCCGCGGAGAGGGCAACCCGTTCTTCACCGAGGAGCTCGTGGCTGCCCACCTCGCCGGTGAAGCCATTCCGTCGCTGCTGTCGGACCTGCTCGAAGCTGATGTGGCAGACCTCGATCTGCCCGGACGGCACGTCCTCGCCGCGCTGGCGGCAATCGGTCGAGATGCCGACCCCGAGCTCCTCGCCGCGGTGGTCGAGCTCGACGAGATCACGACCGAAGCGGCTGTCCGGGCCGCGATCGGAGCTCGCCTCGTGGCCATCGACCCCGCCACGGACGCCTACCGCGTACGGCACCCGCTGATCGGCGAAGTCGCCTACAACCTGGCGCTGCCGACCGAGCGACGCCGCATCCACGCCTCCATCGCCGCTGCGCTCCGCGACCGACCCCGCTTCGCGCTCACCGCAAGTGATGCCGCGGGAGAACTCGCCTTCCACCTCGATCGCGCCGCCGACGAGGCAGGCGCCTTCGCCGCCCTGTTCGACGCGGCCGACGCCGCCGAGCGGATCGCGCCGGCCGCGTGCCTCGCGCATCTCGAACGGATCCTCGAGCTCTGGGATCGATGCGCTGGACCCGAGCGCGAGGACCAACTGATCCCGAGGCTCTGGCAGGCGGCGGATCTCGCGAGCGCAACCGGACGCAACGACGTCGCTGTCGAGCTCGCGAGGCAGGCGATCGCCGAGCACGCGTCCGGCCGGCCCGGCGCCGTCGTCGGTGACGCGTCCTTCGGCCCCGCCTGGCAGTACGAGCGGCTCGCTCGGTTCCTGTGGTCCTCTGGAGCGATGCATGAGAGCGCCGAGACCTACGCGCGCGCGGCGGAGCTCCTCGACGCGGCCGGCGAGAGCGGCGACGCCGGCGCAGCGCTGACCTACGCCGGTCTGGCCCAGGCGGATCTGATGTTCTGCCACTTCGAGCTGGCCGCCCGATGGGCGCAGCGATCGTTGGACACCGCAGCGCCCGACGATGCTGCGGCTCTCTCGGCGGCGCGTCGGGTGCTCGGCGTCGTGCAGACGCTCGAGGGCCGTGTGCGAGTTGGAGTGGACACGTGCCGAGCCGCGGTCGACGGGACGATCGCGCCCCACCGATGGGCGCTCGCCAACGCGATGCTGGCCATGATCCTCTTCGAGGTCGGCGACACCGACGACGCGCTTCGCGTCGCACTCGACGGTGCCGCGATCTCACAACGAGCGGGGTTCGAGAGCAGCTTCGGCACGTTCCACAACGGCGTCGCAGCGCGCTGCCTCGTGCGACTCGGACGATGGACGGAGGCCGATGAGATCATCGCCGTCGCCCGTGCGGTCGAGTCCACGCCGATCGGCGCCATCCAGCTCGACGCAGCTGCCGCACCGCTCGCCGCTCGTCGCGGCGATCACGCCGCGGCCGCCGATATGGCCGCCCGCCTTCGCGCCCATCCTTCCGATGCGTTCAGCGAGGCCATCAAGGAAGCCGCGGTCGTGGAGGTCCATCTGGCCGCCGAGGAGTGGGAGCAGGCGGCGACGATCGCCAGCCGGGCCCTGACTCCCGAACCGGGCGTGGGGCTGCGGTCCGTGTCCCGGTTCACCGCCGGCCTCGTCACCGCGACGGTCGAGCTGGCCCTCGACCGTCTCGCACGCCAGGAGTCCGTCGACCTCGACACGCTGGTGGCCGAGCTCGAAGGCCGTCTCGCTGTCGCACGTGCGCATCCTTCTTCGAGCAGCTCCGCTGCCGCGGCGGACCTCTCCTTCGCGGCAGCGATGATCACTCGGCTGACCGACGCCGACGCCGGCGCGTTCTCCCACGCTGCGGCTGCTGCCGAACAGATCGGCGACGCATGGCTCACCGCATGGGCGCGGCTGTTGGAGGCCGACGCAGCGAGCGTCAGCGGCGCCGCCGCCCAAGCGGTCGAGGCCGTGCGCGCCGCCTACTCCACCGCCGCGGATCTCGGCGCGCAGCCGCTCGTGGCGGATGCCGAAGCGCTCGCTCGACGAGCCCGCATCAGTCTCGAGGCCGATGCGATTCCCGTCGTCGCCCAGGCGGACGCGGTCCGTCTCGGCCTGACGTCGCGAGAGTCCGAGGTGCTCGCCCTCGTCGCCGCCGGACGGACGAATCGTGAGATCGGGGCCGAGCTCTACGTCTCCGACAAGACGGCGAGCGTCCACGTGTCGAACATCCTCCGCAAGCTCGGCGTGAGCAGCCGAGTCGAAGCTGCCGCGGTCGCCCAGCGCGTCGGGCTCTCCTGACGATCTGAGGGGTTGCGCCCGATGTGGCGCCTCCGCCTTACTCCGATCGTGGAGGCATGGAGATCGCCATCCTCGCCTACGACCACATGACGGCTCTCGATGCCGTCGGGCCGTACGAGGTCCTGAGCCGGCTTCCCGGCGCCGAGACCGTGTTCGCCGGCGTGCGACGCGGGCCGGTCCGGTGCGACACCGGCAGCCTCGCCATCGTCGTCGACGCTGCGCTCGAGGAGGTGCTGAGTCCCGACGTGCTCGTCGTCCCCGGCTGGTCGGGCTCGAAGCAGGAGACCTTGCTCGCACCCGGACGCATCCGAGATTGGATCTGCTCGGTCGACGACCACACGACCTGGACCGCCTCGACAGGCACGGGCGCGATCGTCCTGGCCGCCGCCGGACTGCTCATGGGCCGACACGCTGCGACCCATTGGCTGGTCGCAGACTGGCTCTCCGACCTCGGAGCGTTGCCGACTGCGCGGCGAATCGTGCGCGACGGCAAGTACCTCACCGCCGCGGGTTCCGCCGGGCTGGACATGGCGCTCACGCTCGCGGCCGACGTCGCCGGTGCGCGCAGCGCAGAGGCGATCCAGCTCCTCTTGGAGCACGACCCAGCGCCACCCTTCGACGCCGGGTCGGTCGACAGGGCGCCGGCCGAGGTCGTCGCCTCGATGCGAGCCGTCCGCGACTACATCGTCCTCGGAGGACCGGCGGCATGATCACGATGCGAGCGCCATGCGATCCGACCTCCGATGCCACGCGGCGTCGTCCGAGCACTTGATTCAGTCAAGCGTTGTACTACGCTCGATCGAGTGCCCGAGAGGTTCGTCGGTCGTCGTGCCATCGTCACCGGCGCGAGTCGAGGCATCGGAGCGCGGATCGCCGAGCGGCTCGCGGCCGAGGGCGCCGACGTTGTCATCACCGCGAGGACCCACGAGGAACGTGGTCACCTCGCAGGAAGCTTGCGGCAGACGGCGGATCGTCTCGAGCGCTATGGGCGCCAGG
>JAFBAD010000034.1 GCA_019247975.1 Acidimicrobiia bacterium | reverse complement strand
GTGGATGGTGCGCAGCAGCGCCCGCCGGCCGACCCGTACGGACAGGAAGTCGAAGTAGAGGATCGCGCCGGTCACCGCGAGGACCAGCACGAGCGTCGCGGTGACCCAGTGGAGGAACCGCTCGCCGCCGTCGAAGCGGACGACGCGGTCACCCTCGACCGTGTCGTGCTCAGGTGGGCTTGTCACCGCGCCCGTTCGAGCGACCGACCCACGCGTCGACGTCGTAGCCCCGCTCCTCCCAGTAGCCCTGGTCGAGGTGGTCGACCACCTCGATGCGGTCGAGCCACTTGAGCGACTTGTAGCCGTACATCGGCGCCACGTAGAGCCGCACGGGTCCGCCGTGGGCCCGGGTCACCGGCTTGCCGAGCATCTCGTGGGCGACGAGCACGTCGTCCCGCCGGGCCTGCGCCATCGTCAGGCTCTCCGTGTAGGCGCCGTCGAACGAGTAGATGCGCAGGCCGCCCGCGCCCTGCTTGACGCCGGCCCGGTCGAGCACGTCGCGCACCTTCACGCCGCGCCAGTGCACGTCGGCGACCCGCCAGCCGGTCACGCACTGGAAGTCACGGGTGACCGCGGTCTGCGGGAGCTCGGTGCGCAGCTGGTGCCAGGTCAACGTGAGCGGGTGGTCGACCAGGCCGTCGACCCGCAGGCGGTAGTCGGCGTTCGTCCGGCGGGGCTCGGAGCCGACCACCGAGTAGATGCGGAACCGACCGGCGCCCGGGAGGTACGAGGTGATGCCCGTCGGGTCGTGGTCGGTGAGCGGCGCCAGCACGTCGTCCACGAACGACGAGATGCGTGAGCCGAACACCACCCCGGCCGCCCCGAGACCGAGCGCACCGAGGACGGTCCGTCGCCCGATCCGCCGTCCTGCGGCGTCCTCGGCGCCATCCGGGCGCGTCATCACACCCGAGGGTACGGCGGCGTGCGTCGGTGCGGATGGCGCCCCGCCGAGATCCGTTCTGGTCGGTGGATCTGTCGCTAGCGCGACAGATCCGCAGACCAGAAGGCTCGTAGGGCCTGCTCGGTGCGCTCGGGCTGATCGCGGAACGTGCCGTGGCCGCAGCGCTCGACGCGCTCGAGCCGGCCGACGCCATCGGGCAGCAGCGCCAGCATCTCCTCGGCCGCCTCGACCGGGGTCATCGGGTCGTCCTCGCCGACGAGCACGAGCGTCGGGCAGTTGATCGCGGCGAGGTCGTCGCGGAGGTCCATCTCGGCGAACGCCTCGTTGAAGTCGACGAGCACGCGCAGGTTCATCCACGTGCGCCGCGGTCCGAAGGTCGACGGCTGGATGTTGTAGAGCGGCAGGCAGGTCGCCATGTACTCGACCCACGCATCGGGGCCGACGTCGCCGTACTTGTAGATGCGCTCGTAGCACGCCCGGGGCCCGGGGACCGCCCAGCTGCTCGAAGCGCGCTGCGGTCACGTCACCGTGCCGGCGGGCCTGCGTGCTCGACAGGACGAGCGCAGCCGGGTGATCGGGGTGGCGAGCGGCGTAGTGCATCGCCACGAACCCACCGAACGAGTTACCGAGCACGACCGGCCGATGGATGTCGAGCGCGTCGCAGAAGCGCACCACGTCATCGGCCCAGGTGTCGAGGGTCCAGCCGCCCGGCTCCTCGCGCTCGTCGCTCCGACCCTGCCCTCGGTGGTCGAGGTAGACGACCTGGTGGGTATCGGCGAAGCGGTCGAAGTACGGGCGGAACGACGAGTGGTCGAAGCCCGGGCCGCCGTGGAGCAGGAGCAGCGTCGGCCGGTCGACCATCGCCTCGTCGGTCGGCTCCAACGACGAGCCGACCACGTCGAAGAACAGCCGGACGCCACCTCCGATGTCGACCTTCACGGCGGCATCCTGCGTGCGCGGTCAGATGAGCTTGAGCTCGGGGTGGAAGCGGCGGGTCGGGGCCAGTTCGACGTCGATGCGCTCGGCGATCGAGCCGAAGGCGTGCCCGGCCTCGCTGCCCGGGTCGACCGCGACGATCGGCCGGCCGGTGTCAGCGCCCTCGCGCAGCTCGGGGACGAGGGGCACCTGGCCGAGCAGCGGCACCTCGAGGCGCTGCGCGAGCTCGGCGCCCCCACCGGCGCCGAACAGCTCGTAGCGCTTGCCGTCGTCACCGGTGAACCAGGCCATGTTCTCGACGACGCCCTTGACCGCGAGGTTCACCTTCTGGGCCATGAAGGCAGCCCGTTGGGCGACGCGCTGGGCGGCGGGCTGCGGGGTGGTCACGACGTAGACCTCGGCCCGGGGCAGGAACTGCGCGAGCGAGATCGAGATGTCTCCGGTTCCCGGCGGCAGGTCGACGACGAGGAACTCGGGCTCGTCCCAGTAGACGTCGGTGAGGAACTGCTCGAGCGCCTTGTGGAGCATCGGACCCCGCCAGATGACCGGCTGGTCCTCCTCCGCGAAGAAGCCCATCGAGATGCAGCGGACGCCGTGGGCCTCGGGCGGCACGAGCATGCCGTCGAGCACGACCGGCGGACGTTGCACGCCGAGCATGCGAGGGATCGAGAAGCCCCACACATCCGCGTCGACGACCGCGACGCTGCGCCCACGAGCCGCCAGCGCGACCGCGAGGTTGGTGGTGACCGACGACTTGCCGACGCCGCCCTTCCCCGACGCGATCAGCAGCACCCGTGTGCTGCTCGACGGATCGGCGAAGGGGATGGCCCGGCCCTGCGCGTGGCCGTGCGCGGGCTGGCTCCCGGCGGTCGCGGCGGGGTCGCCGTGGAGCCGCTGGCGCAGGGCCGACAGCTCCTGCTCGGTCATCACCGTGAAGTCGAGGTCGGTCGTGCCGACCCCGTCGAGCGCGGTGACCGCGTCGGTCACGCGGCGCTGGATCTCGTTGCGCAACGGGCAGCCGGCGACGGTGAGGGCGATCTGCACGCCGACGGACGGCCCGTCGATGCGCACGCTCTTCACCATGCCGAGATCGACGATGCTGCGGTGCAGCTCGGGGTCCTCGACGGGGCGGAGGGCCTCGATGACGGCGGCTTCGGTGACGGTCACGATCGGGGGGTCTCTCCAAGCGCCGGGATCACCAGCGGAGTGCGGCAGCGGATTACTCCTACGACGGTAGGTAGAATACCGGCCGTGGAGTCGCGCCCACTCAGCCCGACCGACTTCTCCTCGGCGGTCAGTGCTCTCACCTCGGCGTTCGGTGACCCGACCCGGCGGGGGATCTGGCTCTTCGCGCACGAGCACGACGCCGGGGTGACCGCCGCCGAGGTCGCGCAGCACTTCGCGCTCCACCCGAACGTCGCCCGCCACCACCTCGACAAGCTGACCGCCGGCGGGTACCTCGAGGTCACCGTCGGTCGCAGCCCCGGCGCCGGCGCGGGCCGGCCGTCGAAGCGCTACCGGGTCGTCGCCGATCGGGTCGACCTCGATGTGCCGATCCGCCACGACGACCTCGTGATCACGCTCCTCGGGCGAGCCCTCGCGCTGCTCCCCCACGACGTGGCCGAGACGATGGCCGAGGAGGTCGGCCTCGACTTCGGGCGGGCGATCGCGGCGGCGATGGGCGACTCGCCCGACGGCCAGCGCTCGTTCCGCGCCGCGCTCCACGCAGTGGCGGACGCGCTGACCGCTCACGGGTTCGCGGCGCACGCGGAGAAGCGGGGTTCCGAACTGCACATCGTCAGCCGCCACTGCCCGTTCGGCGACGCCGCGGTCGAGTACCCGGTCATCTGCGCCGTCGACCGCGGCATGGTCAAGGGCATGCTCGGCAGCCTCTACGGGGAGACGCCGATGCGAGACGGTTCCGTATCGATCCGCTCATCACTGCCGATGGGTGACTCGGTATGCATCACCGCCGTCGAAGCCTGATCGCGACCCTCGTCGGGGTCCTCGCCCTCGTGCTCGTCCTCACGGCGGGCGCGTGTTCGAAGGGCCACGACGACGGTTCGGGTTCCGGCTCGGACTCCACGCGCTCGACGACCTCGGGTGGCGCCGGCTCGGGTTCCGGGGCCGCGTCGTTCCCCGGAGGGAAGCACGGAGGCAGTTCGACCACGAACGGGCCGGGCTCCTCGAGCGGTGGATCGCAGACGACAGACGGCGACCCGAGCGCCCGCATCCCGCAGGACCAGTTCTGCCGCGGCTACGCCGAGGTGCAGGGCTCCGAGCAGGCGATCGCCGACGCGGTCGCGTCCGAGCGCCTCGCCGACCTGAAGGCCGCCTACAACCGGCTGACCGACGCCTACCTGGCGATGGCCGAGATACCCCCTGACGTGGTGTACGACCAGGTGCGGTCGGTGGCGATGCTCTACGACGACCTCGGCGCCGACGTGAACGCCGCCACCAGCGTCGACCAGATCAAGGCGATCGCCCTGCGGGCGCAGAGCGGCGACCGGGCCGACGACCTGAAGGCGGTCCAGCGCTTCGGCACCGAGCACTGTTGAGCCGCCACTACCTCGACCACGCGTCCACGACCACGCTGCGGCCGGCGGCCCGGGACGCCGTGATCGGGTGGCTCGGCGCCACCGGCACCGACCCGGGGCGCATGCACGCCGAGGCGCTGACCGCCAGGGTCGCCGTCGAGGAAGCTCGGGAGCAGGTCGCCGGTCTGCTCGGCGCCCGGTCGCGCGAGGTCGTGTTCACGAGCGGCGCCACCGAAGCGATCGCAACCGCGTGCCTCGGCGTCGCCGAGCGCGGTCGCGGCCAGGTGGTGCCGGCGATCGAGCACTCCGCGGTGCGCGAGGCCGCAGCGAAGGCCGGACCGGTGACGACCATCGGCGTCGACCGGGTCGGCCGGGTGGACGTCGCTGCGCTCGTCGACGCGATCGATCCCGACACCGCGCTCGTGCACGTCCAGTGGGGGAACCACGAGGTCGGCACCGTCCAGCCGGTGGCCGAGGTGGTCGCCGCGTGCCGGGAGCGGGGTGTGCTCGTGCACGTCGACGCGGCGCAGGCCGCCGGCCACGTCGCCATCGACTTCGGCGCGCTCGGTGCCGACCTGCTGTCAGTAAGCGCCCACAAGCTGGGCGGACCACCCGGCATCGGCGCGCTGCTCGTGCGCCGCGGCCTGCGCATCGCGCCGCTGCTGCTGGGCGGTGACCAGGAGCGGGCCCGGCGGGCCGGCATGGAGAACGTGCCGGCCATCGCCGGCTTCGGTGCGGCCGCCGCGGAGCTGACAGGAACCGGGCGCCTCGGGGCCGAGGCGGCCGAGCAGCGTCGGCTGACCGACCGGGTGCTCGGCGCCACCGGCAGCCTCGACGGCGTCGAGGCCTACGGCGACGCCGGCGCCGGCCGCCTCCCCCACCTCGTGTGCCTCGGCGTCACCGGCATCGAGCCCCAGGCGGTGCTGCTCGGCCTCGACCGGGCCGGCATCGCCGCCCACTCGGGCAGCGCCTGCTCGACCGAGTCGCTGGAGCCGTCACCGGTCCTCGAGGCGATGGGCGTGGACGCCCACCGGTCGCTGCGCATCTCGGTCGGCTGGGACAGCACCGACGCCGACATCGACGCGCTGCTGGGCGCCCTCCCCGAGGTGATCGCCGGCCTGCGGGCACTACGTTCAGCGCCGTGACGATCTACCTGGTGCGCCACGCCCAGGCGGGCAGCCGTCACGAGTGGAAGGGCGACGACGAGGACCGGCCGCTCTCACCCAAGGGGCTGCGCCAGGCCCGCCTGCTGGTCGACCAGTACGGCGACCGTCCGATCACCCGGGTGCTGTCGAGCACCTACATCCGCTGCCGCCAGACCGTCGAGCCGATCGCCGACCTGCGAGGCATCCCAGTCGAGCCGAGCGACGCGATGACCGAGGGCGCACGGACCCGCATCGCGGTCGAGCTCGTCCGCTCGCTCGCCGGTACCGAGGCCATGCTGTGCAGCCACGGCGACGTGATCCCCGAGGTGATGAGCGCGCTCGCCGCCGACGGCGTCAAGGTCAACGGCCGCCACAGCGCCGCCAAGGGCGGCACGTTCGTCATCGAGGCCAAGCACGGCAAGCTCGTCTCGGCGACCTACGCCCCACCCCCCTGATTCTGCGTAGGAACTGGCTGCCATGGCAGCCAATTCCTACGCAGAAACGGGGTGATCAGGGCTTGGTGGTCGTCGTGGTGGTCCCGGTGCGGAGGCGCTTCTCGATGTCGGCACGGAGCGGGTCCGTGAGCTCCCGCACGCTGGCCGGCGGGTTCAGCTTGTCCATGCGGTCGAGGTCCGACAGGGCGGCGTTCAGCTGGCCAGCTCGAGAGGCGATGACTGCACGGAAGGCGTAGGCGTCGGGGAACGTCGGGTCGGCGTCCAGTGCCCGGCCGAGGAACACGCGGGCGGCCGCGGTCCCCTCCTTCTGCGTCTCCGCGGGGAGGCTCTGCGAGCCGAGGTACACGGTCCAGCCCAGGTAGGCCAGCGCCGTTGGGTTCTTCGAATCCTTCGCGAGCACCGCCTTGAAGCAGTCGATCGCCTTCCTCGTGTTGCTGTCGCCGATGCAGCGGCGGGCGTCCAGGGTGGCGCTGGTCGGGGTGCGACCCGTGATGGTCTGGCCCGGCTCCCGCCGGCCGGACGCCTGGGCCACGAGGATCCCGGCGACGATCGCCACGATGGCGACCCCGCCGATCACCGCGAGGATGCGGGCCCGGGACCGGGGCGGGCGAGCGGCCTCGACCGCGTCTCGGTGCTCGTCGATGGCCCGCAGCACCTCGGCGGTGCGGGCGGTGTAGTCGTCGGACAGGGCCTCGAAGTCGGCTTCGTCGATGTCGCCCGCCGCCCGTTCCGCCTCGAGATCGGCGATGCTGCGCAGCAGGAAGTCCCGCTCCTCCTCGAGCGCAGCGAGCCGGTCGGGCGAGAGCCCTTCGGGCCGGAGCGTGGTGCTCACCGGCCCGAGCCCTCGCCGTGCGGGTCGGCCAGGGCGGCGGCCACGAGGGCACGGTCCTCGTCCGTGGCGTGCCCGTCCGCGGCGGATCTCCAGCGGACGAACGCAGCTGCGAGCGCGGCGATGGCGATCACGATCGCGACGACCGGGATGATCCACACGAGGCTGGCCGCCCCCGAGCGTGCGGGCGTCAGGAGGATGGCTTCGCCGTAATGGGCGGCGTAGTAGTCGCGGATCTCGTCGGCGGACTGCCCGCGCCGGAGCCGCGCCCCGATGTCGACCCGGATCGCCTTCGACGAGGCGCTGCCCGAGGTGGCGACCGACTGCCCTTCGCACTCGGGGCACTTGATGGTCCGGGCGATCGCCTGGACCTTGTCCTCTTGTGAGGACGGCCCGGTGGACCGCGTGCCGATGATCAGCGCGCCGATGACGATGAAGCCGAGCACCAGCCAGTGCATGCGGCGGCTACCGGTGCGCGCGACCACTGAAGCTCGAGATCAGCTTGGTGACGGCGTTCGCCTCGATGCCGCTGATGAACTTGGCGACGACGGTTCCGTCGGGGGCGATGAGGTACGACTCGGGGATCTTGGGCACGCCGTACTCGAGGGTTATCTTGCCGGTCGGGTCGTTGATGACCGGCCAGTGGCCGCCGTGCTCCTTGAGGAAGGCCTTCACGGTCCCCGGGTCGTCCTGGAACACGACGCTCACGACGTTCGTCACGTCGCCCTGCGCGAGCTTCACCAGCTCCGGGTGCTCCTGCTTGCAGGGGCCGCACCACGTGGCGAAGAAGTTGACGACGACCCACTCGCCCTCGTAGCGGCTGAGGTCGAACGGCTGGCCCTCAATGGTCCTTCCCGCGATCGGGGGCGCAGGCTTGCTGATCAGCGGGCTGCGGGTGACCCGGTCGGCTGCAGGGTCGCGGGTGGCGAGCACGATCACGAGCAGGAGCACGATCACGCCGACGACGACCGCCGAGATCAGCGCGATGCGCGAGCCCTTCACGGATCGGTCGCCGTTCGCAGCGACGAGCCGACCGGCTCGCGGACCACCTCGTCCGGTGCAGCCGGGGTCGGCGCCGGCCCGGCGACCGTGACCGGCGCGGAGACCGGCTCGGTGCCGCGGCGCCGTCGTCCGGGGAACGCCGCGAGCATCGAGCCGACGGCGATCAACCCACCGCCGACCCACAGCCACAGCACGAGCGGCTGGACGATGACCCGCACGCGGGCCTGGCCGCCCGGGTTGGCGGGCGCCTCGACCAGCGCGAGGTAGACGTCGTCGACGAGGCCCGACTGCACCGACGGCCGGCCGACCTCGCTCGTGCCCTCCGGGAACCGCTGCAGCGACGGCGCGTAGACCTGGCCGCCGTCGATCCGGATGCGGGCTTCACGCGCGGTCTTGGCCGAGTCGACGATGGTGCGCATGCCGAGGTACGTCACCGAGTGCGTGCCCACGCGAGCGGTCTCACCCGGCGCGAGCACGAGCTCGCGCTGGTGGGCGTAGGAGGAGCTGGCGGCGAACGCGACGGCGATGAGCACGATGCCGAGGTGCACGATCATCCCGCCGTTGGTGCGGCCGACCAGGCCCCGCCACCCCTGGCGCCGGGTGGCGAGCACGACCTGCCGGAGCGCAGCAGCACCGGCGAACCCGCCCAGCCCGAACGCGACGAGGGTGGGCAGACCGGACGCGCCCACGGCGACGGCGAACACGAGGACGGCGGTCCCGATCGAGGCCGGCCAGATCAGCCGCTTCGACAGCGTCTCCGTGCTCGCCTTCCGCCACGGCAGGGCCGGGGCGACGGCCATGAGGAACAGCAGTGCGAGGCCGATGGGCATCGTCATGCGGTTGAAGTACGGCTCGCCGACCGAGAGCTGATCGCCGCGGATCGCCTCGACGATCAGCGGGAAGACGGTGCCGAGGAGCACCACGAACGCGAACGCGGCGAACAGCAGGTTGTTGGCCAGGAACGCGCCCTCGCGCGACAGCGGCGAGTCGATGCGGCCGGGTGCCCGCAGGCGGTCACCCCGCCAGCCGATGAGCCCGACCGAGACGAGCACGACCAGACCGAAGAACCCGAGCAGCAGCGGCCCGATCGTCGAGTCGCTGAACGCGTGCACCGAGTCGAGCACGCCCGAGCGGGTGAGGAAGGTGCCGAGGATGGTCAGGCTGAACGTCGCGCACAGGAGCGACAGGTTCCAGACCCGCAACATCCCGCGGCGCTCCTGCACCATCACCGAGTGGATGTACGCGGTGCCGGTCAACCACGGCAGGAACGACGCGTTCTCGACCGGGTCCCACATCCAGTAGCCGCCCCACCCGAGCACCTCGTAGGACCACCACGCGCCGAGCACGATGCCGACGCTCAGGAAGCCCCAGGCGAAGAGCGTCCACCGGCGGGTCTCGACCAACCACCCCTCACCGACGCGCCCGGTCGCGAGAGCCGCGATGGCGAAGGCGAACGGCACCGTGAAGCCGACGAAGCCGAGGTACAGCATCGGCGGGTGGAAGGCCACGAGGATGTGGTTCTGGAGCAGCGGGTTCGGCCCCGGCCCGTCGAGCGGGACCGTGCTCAGCGTGCGGAACGGGTTGGCCGGCCCGAGCATCAGGCCGAAGAAGAACGCTGCGACGACCAGCATCACGAGCAGCGCCCAGCCGACCAGCGGGTCGGTGAGCCGGCGCCGGAACTTGGCGGTCACCGCGACGAGGTAGCCGGCCAGGATCAGGCCCCAGAGCAGGATCGAGCCCTCGAGCGCGGACCAGAGGGTCGTGAAGTTGTAGAGCGCAGGGGTGCGGGTGCTGCCGTGCTCCGCGACGTACTGCATCGAGAAGTCGCGGGTGATGAGCCCGCGCTCCATGGCCGCGAAGGCGAGCACCGCACCGGCGGCGACGAAGCCGACGAAGCGGGTCACCTGCGTGAGCAGCGCGCGCTGCTTGGTGAGCAGCGCGTACCCGAGCAGGCCCACCCCACCGAGTGCGCTGATGAAGGCGAGGATGACGCCCCCGCGTCCGAGCGCTGCGTTCACGGCTGATCCGAGGGGACCCGGTCCGGGTGCTTCGCTCGGTAGTCCTCGCCGTGCTTCACCTCGATGCGGTCGGAGAGGAACGTCGTGCCCCGGTCCGACCAGCGGCCTTCGAGCACGACCGGCACCCCCGGCTTGAACAGCGCGGGCTCGGAGCCGCTGTGGTCGACCGCGACGCGCGTGCCGTTGAACGCGATGTGGAACTCGATCGAGCCGTCGGGCTCGTCGGTCGAGGTGCCGACGTACGTGCCCTGGATGCGGAAGCGGTGGTCGCCGAGCTGCGCCTTCTTCGCGACCGCTTCGTCGGCGTTGTAGTAGTAGAGCGACGCGTCGCCGACCACCTTGATCAGGAGGAAGCCGGTGGCGCCGAGCAGGACGACGAGCACGAGGCCGATGACGAGGCCCCGCTTGCCTCGTGCCGGGCGCGGCGCGACCGGCTCGAGCGTCGGCGCGGTGCGCGGGGTCACATCCACCGGCGCTGCTCCTCGGGTACCTGCCGGCTGAGGCGGCGGGCCCGCTGCACGCTGCGCACGACCAGCACTGCGATCGCGGCGAGGACGAGGGCCCAGCAGAGCAGGACCAGCTGCCACTGGAAGCTGGTGGTCACGGGGAGGGGACGAGCGTGCCGCCGTCCTCGGCCTCGGAGCGACGCTCGGCCAGCGCGGCGTCGAGCCCGAGGTCCTCGACCCGGTGCTCGAGCCAGAGGACGCGGAACCGGTGGATCAGGAGCCACGCGTACAGCAGCGCGAACACGACCATGCCCAGCATCAGCGTGAAGAGCATGATCCCGTCGATCTCCGGGTTCAGGCGGGTGATGGTCGGCCCCTGGTGCAGCGTCCGCCACCACGTCGTCGCGTAGTGGCACACGATCGTCGTCGGTCCGAGCAGCAGGCCGACGACCGCCGCCAACCGCGAGCGACGATCGCGCTCCATCGGCAGCCGGCGGACTGCGAGGTAGCCGAGGACGAACACGAACAGCAGGGCGGTCGTGGTCAGGCGGGCGTCCCACGTCCAGTACACGCCCCAGCTCACGCGGCCCCAGAGCATCCCGGACACCAGCGTCGCCCCCAGGAGCACCGCGCCGATCTCGGCGGAGGCGTGGGCGGTGATGTCCCACCACTCCGAGCGCTTCCAGAGGTAGACGATGCTCCCGGCCACGGTCACGAAGAACGCGGTGAAGGCGACGATCGCGGTGGGCACGTGGACGTACAGCATCCGCACCGCTTCACCCTGGACCTCGTCCTGCGGGGACAGGACCAGGGCGAACAGCAGCAGCGCCGCCATCCCGGCCAGGGTGAGCGCGCCGAGCACGCGGGTGCCGCGCGACGAGGTCGTTCCGGTCATAGGGGCTCCGCTAAGCGCACAGCACCTGGACGGTACAAAGCAAGTCGCGCGTTCACGCCTCCTCCAGCAGGGTGTCGAAGACGAGGAGGCCGAGGCCGATGTAGGCGGCCGCGAACACGACCAGGAGGCCGAGCCAGCGCCAGCCTTCCCCCATCCGGTCGTCGAAGCCGGCCTCGAAGGCCTGGGTGGCGGCGATCAGGACGGGGGCGAGCACCGGGAGGAGCAGCAGCGGGAGGATCGTCTCCTTGACCCGGAGCCCGGCCGAGAGGACGCCGTAGAGCGAGCCAGCGGCGGCCAGGCCCACGGTGGCGGCCAGGCAGGTCGGCACGAGGAGGGCGATCCCACCCGGGTCGGCGTCGTAGAGGACGACCACCCCGATCAGCAGCAGCGCCTCCAGCACGAGGAGCTGGACGCCGATCGCGACCACCTTGCCCAGGAAGATCCCGGCCGGGTCGAGGGCCGAGAGGCGCAGGCTGTCCCGAACGCCGTCGGCCGCTTCCACCGAGAACCCCCGTTGCACCGCGAGCAGGGTCGAGAGCAGGACCGCGATCCAGAAGAGCCCGGGCGTGGCCTGGTCGAGCACGCCGCGGTCGGGGTCGAGCGCGAAGGCGAACAGGACGAGCACGAGGAGCGCGAACGGCGCGACCTGGTTCAGGGCGACCCGAGCGCGGGCCTCGAGCCGCAGGTCCTTGCCGGCGATCAGCGCGGCGTCACGGAACATCGGCGGGCACCTGGACCGGGGGCCTGTCCTGGCTCGGGGCGGCCGGCCGCACGGTCCCGCCGGCGACGGTGACGGTGCGGTGGACGATCGCCTCGGCCCGCTCCCGCTCGTGCGACGCGATCAGCACGGTGACGCCGGCCGCCGACGCGTCGCCGATCAGCCCGTCGATCAGGTCGCGACCGTCCTGGTCGAGGCCGGCGTGGGGCTCGTCCAGGAGCCAGAGCTCGGCCCGCCGGGCGACCATCACCGCGAGCGAGGTGCGCCGGCGCTGACCGGCCGACAACCGCCCCACCGGCACGTCACGCAGCCGGCCGGCGAGCCCGAGCCGCTCCATCGCAGCCTGCGCGTCGGCCTGGTCGGAGCCGGCGGCCCGGGCCCAGAAGCGCACGTTGTCGGCGACGGTCAGCTCGTCGTAGAGCCCGCTGGCGTGGCCGAGCAGGCCGACCCGCCGGCGCACCGAGCGCCGGTCGCGGACGAGGTCGACGCCGAGGACGCGAGCCTCACCGCTCGACACCGCCATGAGCCCGGCGCAGCAGCGCAGGATCGTCGTCTTGCCGGCGCCGTTCGGGCCCTGCAGGAGCACGACCTCGGCCGGTGCGACCTCGAGGTCCACCCCGGCGAGGGCGGGGAACCGCCCGATCAGCGACACCGCGCCGCGGAGGTGGACGGCAGGCTCCATGGGACGGGTCAAGGGTACTGGCCGGGCACCCCTGAGCTCATTGCGGCGACCCGTGGGTGACCCCGGATCGTGGTCGCCCCACCACTACTCTGCCGCTGATGGCGGTCACCGCCCAGGAGGCTCCGGCGGTCTCGCCCGATGGTCCCGGCGGGAGCGGGCACGGGTGGAGCTG
>JAFBAD010000107.1 GCA_019247975.1 Acidimicrobiia bacterium | reverse complement strand
CATCGGTGCGGGCCAGCAGAACCGGGTCGAGTCCGGCGAGATCGCCACCAAGAAGGCCGACGGCAGGGCCGAGGGGGGAGCGTGCGCGAGCGACGCGTTCTACCCGTTCCCCGACGGCATCGAGGCGGCCGCCGCCGCCGGCGTGGCGGTGATCGTGCAGCCGGGCGGGTCGGTCCGCGACGACGAGTGCATCGCGAAGGCCGACGAGCTCGGCGTCGCCATGCTCTTCACCGGGGAGCGCCACTTCCTGCACTGAGCGGTCGGAGGCCGGTGTGACCGATGCCCACGTCTCCACGCTCTCTCCACACGATCTCCAAGACCGGGGGCCCCGTAGGTCGGATGCTGCAGCGGACATCCACCACGACCACGAGGTTCATCCCAATGGCCTTCCCAGGCATCACCCACGTCGCCGTCACCGTCACCGATCTGGATCGGTCAGTCCCCTGGTACACGACGCTCTTCGGCGCTGAGCCGGTGCTCGACGAGGACACCGGCCCGTTCCGCCACGTCGTCTACATGGTCGGGACCACGCTGTTCGGTCTGCATCAGTTCCCCGACCCTGCCGGCGGCAGCTTCGACGAGCGTCGTCCCGGCCTCGATCACGTCTCCTTCGGCGTCGAGGACCGTGCGGCGCTCGAGAAGTGGGCGTCGCAGCTCGAGGAGATCGGCGTGCGCCACGGCGGCGTCGTCGACGCGGGCTACGGCTCCGGCCTCTCCTTCCGCGACCCCGACGGCATCGCCCTCGAGCTCTTCTGCCCGCCGGCCTCCTAGCGCTTCGAAGGCAATACCGGTCGGAATCCGACCGGTATTGCCTTCGGAATCGCCGCCTGGGGCCGCTGCGGCGGTACCACTACGCTGGGTGGTCCCATGGCCAGGATCGCGGACCTGTTGGCCGGCGGGCGGACCGTCTCCTACGAGTTCTTCCCTCCGAAGTCGGAGGCGGCTGCCAAGGCGCTCGACGACGCCCTCGAGGACCTCACCGCGCTCGGTCCGAGCTTCGTCTCGGTCACCTACGGCGCGCTGGGCAGCACGAGGGCTCCGACCCGCGACCTCGTCATCCGCATCGACGGCGAGCGCCCGTACCCGGCCATGCCCCACCTCACCTGCGTGGGCCAGACCCGCGACGACCTCCTGGTCCTGCTCGAGCAGTACCGCGACGCGGGCATCCAGAACGTCCTCGCCCTCGCCGGTGACCCGCCGCCCGACGGCTCGGCCCCCGGCGGTGACTTCACCTACGCGACCGAGCTGATCGAGCTGGCCCGGAGCGTCTCGGACTTCTCGATCGGTGTCGCCGCGTTCCCGGAGCTCCACCCCCGCTCGCCCGACCGGGACACCGACCGGCGCCTCCTGGCCGACAAGCTCGGCCGGGCCGACTTCGCGATCACCCAGTTCTTCTTCGAGGCCGAGCACTACTTCCGGCTGCGCGACGAGCTCGAGGCGCTCGGCTGCGAGACGCCGGTCATCCCGGGCGTGATGCCGTTCGTCAGCGTCCCCGGCACCCGTCGCATGGCCGCGGTGAACGGCTGCCACATCCCGGCCGAGCTCGAGGCCCGGATGGACGCGGTCGACGGCGACCCCGAGGCGGTCCGCCGGCTGGGCGCCGAGGTGGCCTCCTCGCTCTGCCAGGAGCTGCTCGACCACGGCGTGCCCGGGCTCCACATCTACGCGATGAACCGCTCCACCTCGATCCGGGAGATCTACACCGCGCTGGGCTGGTGAGCGCGGCCCAAGGAACGCTCCAGGTCAAGCGGTAGATTCGTCCGACGGTGGCATTGCGGGACGTCGAATCCAGACCGGTGATCGAGCCCGCGCCGCCTGGATCCGGCGGGTGGATCCGGCGGCTCTGGCCGTTCCTCGCGGCGCGCCGCCGCGACGTCTTCCTGGCCTTCGGGGCGTCGATCATCGGCATGGGGCTCAGCTCCCTCACGCCGCTCGTCACCAAGTTCGTGGTCGACGACGTGGTGGTGCGCCACCACGGCTCCATCGGGCCCTGGCTGGTCGTGCTGTTCGTCATCGCGATCGCCGCGTTCGCCGGGGCCTACGTGCGCCGCTACATCGGCGGCCGGGTGGCGCTCGACGTG
>JAFBAD010000349.1 GCA_019247975.1 Acidimicrobiia bacterium | reverse complement strand
CGTGCAAGGGCGAGGTGTGCGTGCCGCTCCCCGACTCCGCCCGCACGGCCGACGGCCGGGTCGACGTCCGCGTGGTCGCCGACCGGCTCGGCATGCCGATCGTCACCGACACGGCGCGCGGGCTCTCCGCGCTCGGTCCCGAGACCGCGGTGACCGGGCGCGCGCTCACCACCGCGGTCGCACCCGAGCTCGAGCTCCCCGACGCCACCGGCAAGCCGTTCCGGCTGTCGAGCCTGCGGGGTCAGAAGGTGGTGCTCCTCGCCTGGTCCTCCTGGTGAGGTTGCCGCTTCGACCTGCCCGGGTGGCAGGCCCTGCGCACCGAGGTGCACCCCAAGGGTGTGGAGATCGTCACCGTCGCGCTCGACGTCGACCCTGAGCAGGCGCGGCCCTTCATCGAGGCCGCCGCACCCGAGCATCCGTCGCTCATCGACTCGGCCCATCTGCTCGACGAGCGCTTCGGCGTCGTCAACGTGCCGAACGCGCTGTGGATCGACGAGGACGGCATGATCGTGCGGCCCGCCGAGCCCGCGGCGCCGGGCCCGAACCCCGCGAACGAGTCGTTCCGGACCATCGATCTCGACACGGTGCCGCCCGACATCCGCGACATCCTCGTGGAGGCCCGCAAGATCCGCAGCGAGCCCGAGCGCTACGTCGAGATGCTGCACGACTGGGTGGCGCGCGGCAGCGCCAGCCCGTACGCGCACACGCCCGACGAGGTGATCGCGCGCTCGCAGCCCCGCTCGACCGACGAGGCGACCGCCGCCGCGGAGTGGGACCTCGGCCAGCACCTCCACCGCCACGGCGACCACGCCGGCGCGATCGAGCACTGGCGGGAGGCGCATCGCCGGTTCCCCACGAACTGGACGTACAAGCGCCAGGCCTGGAACTTCGAGGATCCCATCCGGCAGGGCCACACGGACGCCTACGAAGGCTCCTGGTTCGAGGACGTCAAGCAGATCGGCGCCGAGAACTACTACCCGCCGCTGGTGCCGTAGACGGGCCTCAGCTTCCCCCGCGGACGTGCCGATCCTCTCGGGTGAGAGCCGAGTGGGGAGGTAACCCGATGGACGACAACGCGACGCCGCAGCCACCGCAACCGCCGGCACCGCCGCCCAACCCGTTCGTCGTTCCGCCGCCGGCGCCGCCCGTCGTGCCACCGGCTCCACGGGCGCGGATGCTGAAGCAGCTGCGCGCCGTCGCGATCGTCGTCGTCGTGATCGTCATCGGCCTCGCGGTCGCGGGGCACATCGGTCGCGGCAGCGTGTCGACCAAGGATCTCGACGCGGGCATGTGCATCCGGAACCCGCAGGGCACCTTCAAGAGTGCGCACCGCCAGGACTGCGCGAAGCCGCACGACGCCGAGATCCTCGGCTGGATCGACGACGTCAACACGCTCCCGGTGCTCCAGGGCACTCCGAGCGATGCGGCGAAGGCGTGCGTCGATCGCTTCGCGCAGTACACCGGCACGCCGCTCGATACGTCGACGTACCACGTCGGCTATTTCGACAAGAAGGGCACGATCGGTCAGGCCGACGTGCTCTGCTTCGTGCGCTCGGCCGACGGGCTCCAGCTCACCGGCTCGCTCGCGGCATCGACCACCAGCTGATCGCCGCGACCGTCGACGGCCGCCGCAAGCGCAGCCCCGGCCCCGCCGTCCCGCCCGTCCTTGGCCGACTGCGATCGCGCGTACGCGTGATTCGTCAGCCAAGGACCGGGGGGCGGGCGGAACGGACCCGGGGCGGAGGTCAGCAGCCGGCGCATCGGTCAGTCGGAGGTCCGGGCGCGGTAGCGGCGCAGGGCGGCGGGCATCGCGATCGCGAGGACGATCGCGCAGTAGATGCACGCCCACGGCACCGGATGGTCGATCATCCAGACGTGCTTCGTGACCGGTGCGAGCGGGTTGCCGAACAACGAGCGGACCGCGGCGACGAGCACCGTGATCGGGTTGATCGTGGCGATCCACTGCAGCACGTTCGGCAACGTGTTGATGGGCACGAACGCGCTGCTCAGGAACGTGAGCGGGAACACGAGCATGAACGCGACTCCCATCACCGAGTCGGGTGAGCGGACGATCAGGCCGATCCAGGTACCGAGCCACACCATCGCCGAGGAGAACGCGAGCAGAAGCAGGATCGCACCCGCGAACTCGACGATGCTCGTGTGCGGCCGCCACCCGACGAGCAGCCCCGATCCGAGCAGCACGACGATCGAGAGCACCATCCCCGCGAGCTCCGCGAAGAAGTGCCCGAGCAGGTAGGCCATGCGGCTGGGCGGCAGCGACCGGAAGCGGTCGATCACCCCTTCGGTGAGATCGGTCGCGATCGCGGTGGCGGGGCCGACCATCGCGAACGTGAGCGACTGGATGAGGATGCCGCCGATCAGGTACTCGCGGTAGTTACCGCCCTTCACCGC
>JAFBAD010000300.1 GCA_019247975.1 Acidimicrobiia bacterium | reverse complement strand
TGGTTCTGCTTCCATGCCGCGAACCACGGGTCCGACACCGACTCGGGGAGCAGCCGGTTGGCGATGACCGCGTCCACCCGGTACCCGAACAGCGACAGATACGTGGCGGTGCGGCGGGCCTCGGCGATCACCATCCGCTCCGGGTTGACGACCAGCCGGACGCTCGTCCGGGCGGTGTCAGTGAGCAGCTCGCGCACCCCATCCAGTCGGTCGTAGAACCGGCGGGCTGAGCCGAACACCTCGTCGCCCGCGACCGGCAGGCTCGTCACCTTCGACAGGAACGGCGACACGACCTTGTTCAGCCGGCGGCTGGCCGGGAACACGCGGGCCATGTACCAGCTGAGGATGTCGGGCAACGAGAGGAACCGGATCGTCTCGGCGGTCGGCGCGCAGTCGACGACGATGACGTCCCACTCGCCGGAGTCCGCGTACGACTTGATGTCGCTGAGGCTGAACACCTCGTCGAGCCCCGGGAAGACCGACAGCTCCTCGGCCTCGATGCCCTCGACCCCGGCCCACTCGAACACCTCGAGGAGGTAGCTCTGGATCTCGCCCCAGGCCTCCTCCATGCGCTCCTGCGCGTCGAGCTGCTGCCCCCAGAGACCGTCGACCACCGGGGTGGCCGACGACCCGAGCGGCAGGTCGAACGCGTCCGACAGCGAGTGCGCCGGATCGGTCGAGAGCACGATCGTGCGCGCGCCCCGCTCCGCGCAGTGCAGCGCGGTGGCCGCCGCGGTCGTCGTCTTGCCGACGCCACCCTTCCCGGTGAAGAGCAGGATCCTCACATCGCCGCCTGCGACTCGACCCGGCTCTTCAGCTCCTTGAGCGCGGTGTGCATGATCTTGAGCTGCGTGCGCCGCTTGATGAAGCCGGGCAAGGGCACGACCAGCTCGGCCTCGAGCTGGTAGGTCACCTGCACGTCGCCGTCGGTGCCGTCCTCGAAGTGGTAGTGGCCGTCGAGCTTGCGGGTGAGGTCGCCCCGGATGAGCCGCCACGAGAGCGTGTCGGGATCGGAGTGGTCGTAGCGCAGCGTGTAGCTGGTGCTGTAGCCCATGCCGGCGGCGCGGAAGCGCACCTCGACGCCGCGACCCTGGCCGTCGCGCTCGAGGACCGTGGCCTCCTTGAGATCCTTGGCCCACTCCGGGTAGCGCTCGAAGTCGAGCAGCACCTCGAGGCACGCGCTGCGGCTGGCCGCGATCGTGGTGTGCTCGGTGACGGAGTCGGCCATGGGCCAAGCATTCTGTCCGATTCAGTCCGCGTTCTGGTCGACGGGCTCCGAGGTCTCCGTGCGGAGCCCGAACTTCCCGTACCGGGCGCCCCACAGGCCCGCGAGGCCGAGCCCGAACATCGGGGCGAGCACGGCGAAGGCCTGGCTGGTGAACGGGTGGACGGCGGCGGTGACGACGGCGACGACGGTCTGCACGGTGAGCGCGCCGAGAAGCCGGATCTGCACGGGCAACGGCGCGGTCCCCTGGAGGAAGTAGAGGCCCCCGATGCCGATCGCGTCGGTGCGGCTGCGGTTGACCGCGATCGCGTACGCCCAGAGGAACGTCACGCAGCCGGCCACGAAGAGCACGAGCGACACCACGACGACGAGCGCGTTGAGGTGGTTCAAGAACACGGCCGACACCACCGCGACGATCGAGAACACGACCGTCACGACGTCGGACACGCGGATGATCCCGGCGCCGGGGACGTCGTCGTCGATGCCGATCACCACGACTCCAGCGCGTGGGCGAGCGTCTCGGCGAGGCGGTCGTAGGAAAGCTCGTCGCGCGCTCGGACTCGGCCCGCCCGCCCCATCGCCAGCCGCACCGGCTCGTCGTCCATCAGCCGCGCGATCGCGCCCGCGACGGCGACCTCGTCGAGCGGGTCGACGACGAGACCGGTGGTGCCGTCGACCACCGCTTCGTCGGCCCCGCCGCTCCGGCCTGCGATCTGCGGGACACCGCAGGCCGCTGCCTCCAGGAACACGATCCCGAACCCCTCCTGCTCCAGCCCGAGCCAGCGGTTGCGGCAGACCATCGCGAACAGGTCCGCACAGCCGTAGACCGCAGGCAGCGCGTCGTCGGGCACCCGACCGAGGAAGCGGACCGGTGCCCCCGTTGCGTCGGCGATGCGCTCGAGCCGGGCACGGTCGCGGCCGTCGCCGGCGATCGCGACCACGAGATCGGGATGGGTCCGCCGCAGCCGCGCGGCGGCGCGGATGACCATGTCGAAGCCCTTGCGCGGGACGAGCCGGCTCACCGCCGCCACGACGAACCCGTCGGCCGGGAGCCCGAAGCGCTCGCGCGCTCCGCTTCGAGCATCCTGGTCGAGCGGCGCGAAGCGCTCGTGATCGACCCCGGGTGGCACGACCACGACGGGCAGGCCGCGTCCGGCGGCCAGCTCCGCCTCGTCGGCCGGGTAGCCGCCCGCCGCGACCACGAGCCGGGCGTCGAGCAACGTGCGCCGCAGCACGGCGCGGGCCAGGGGCACGCGGCCGGGCACGGTCACCTCGGCGCCGTGCAGGATGACGCCGTAGGGACGGCTGAGGTTCGGCCCGACCATCCCGAGCGGCAGCGCCGGGTCGAGCAGGACGAGCTCGGCCCCCACCTCCTCGGCGAGCGCATCGATCTCGGCCCGGACCTGCGGGATCGGCAGCAGGACCCGCTGGCGGCTGCGCACGACCCGGTAGGGCTGGGTGCGATCCCATTCGGCCGCGCCGGCGAACGGTGTGGTGAGGACCGTCACCTCGTCGGGCGGGAGGCGCCGCCACAGCTCCCACAGGTAGGTCTGGATGCCGCCGTGCTTCGGCGGGAAGTCGTTGGTGACGAGGAGGTGCTTCACCGCGTCGCCACCCGCGGCGCCACGACCGCCCGCTCGAGCTCGGCCCGCACCTCGGGATCGTCGTCGTCGGCCAGGTGCGCGAGGAGGTCCTCTCGCCCGAGCCGGCGTGCCGCCCAGACCGCATGGGCGCGGAGCATCGGACGGTGGTGGCGCAGGTAGCGGGCCAGGACCTCGGCGACCGCCGGGTCGGACCCGTCGCTGACGTTGCCGAGGACGACGAGCGCGTTGCGGCGCACGAAGGCGGGATCGCGGCGCGGGATGTACCAGCGGCCGTGCCGCGCCAGCAGCTCCTCGTCGGAGGACGCGAGCAGGTCGAGCACCGGGACCGGTGCGTCGTCGGCCGATCGCGGTGCGCGGCGGTTGGGCGGGCACACCTCCTGGCAGGTGTCGCAGCCGTAGATGCGGTCGCCGAGCGCGACGCGGTGCTCGGCCGGGAACGTCCCGATCGCCTGGACCAGCCACGCGAGGCAGCGGCGCGCGTCGACCACGCCCGGCGCGACGATCGCGCCGGTCGGGCAGCCGTCGATGCAACGGGTGCACGCACCGCAGCCGTCGGGCACCGGTTCCGCGTTGGTCGGCAGGTCAGCGTCGGTCAGCACCGACCCGAGGACGAACCAGCTGCCCTGGCCGGGCAGCAGCAGGTTGGAGCTCTTGCCGTACCAACCGAGCCCGGCGCGGTAGGCCGCCTCCCGGTCGACCAGCGCGTTGTCGTCGACGAGCACGCGCGCGGCGCACCCGGCGTCGGTGAGCACGCGGGCGACGGCCTCGAGGCCGCTTCGCAGCGCGCCGTAGTGGTCATCTCCCGCGTACGCCGCGACCCGGGCGGTGGGCCGGCCCTCCGGCTCGGGGGCGGTGGCTGCGGGGCCGGGGTAGCGGCGGGCCCCGACCACCAGGCAGCGGGCGCCCGGCAATGCCTGACCGGGATCGGTGGAGCGCTCGGGCTTGCGGTAGGTGAACTGCATCCCGCCGTGGAGGCCGGCAGCCTTGCGGCGCTCGAGATCGCCCCGGGTGCTCTCGAACGGCGTGGCCGGGGCGATGCCCACCGCGTCGAGGCCGGCGGCTTCGCCGGCGGCCCGCAGCGTGGAGAGGGAGAGGTCGGGCACCGACAACCATGGTGTCGGGCCCGGTCGCGCCAGGCCAGCCGGTCATCGCGCCGTGTGCCGGAGCTGCGGCACGAGGCCGGCCCCGCTCAGCACGCGGAGGGCCCGGACCTCCTCCAGGCTGACCACCACCGGCGCGCCCACCGGCTCGTCGCAGAAGAAGGTCACCACGCAGTCGACGCAGGCGGCCGTGTCCTGCAGGGCGCACGCGTCGCAGTCGATGACGAGGGGCTGGTCTGGCGGTCGATCTCCGGTCACGGTGGCTCCTCTCACTCCGCCACCGTGATCCTCCCCACCCCCCCTGACAGTTTCGGCTGCGCGCCGCCGAGAACTAGCGGAGGAGCACGGAGATGAAGGGGCGGGCCGAGGCGACGTGGGCGCCGGCGGCCCGGGCCCGGTCCTTCAGCTCGCGGTCGCTCGTGACCACCAGCACCGGCGCGGTGTCGGGGATGGCCGACACCATCGCGACGATCCGGTCGTCGGCGATCTCGCCTGCGTTGGTGAAGAACGCCTTGATCGCCCGGCCCTGGGTGGACGACGGCCGCCGCCCACCGGTGTCGCCGTCGAACACCACGATCACCTCGGGGCCGTAGCGGGCGTGCAGCGAGTCGAGCGCGTCCACCAGGCGCTCGCGCTGGGAGGCCAGGGGCGTGCCCGGCCAGGCCGCCATCGAGATGTTGTAGCCGTCGACCAGCACGGTGGCGCCCGGCTGGCGCACGAGGTGGACGATCGCCTCGCTCGTGTTGTCCACCAGGGGCGGCGGGAGTCGCTGGGCGGCCCGCCGCCGGGTCCGCGGCACGCGCCGAGCGGGAGCGGAAGCCGCGGCCGGTGCGTCCCGGGTCGGGACCGCGTCGACCTCGGCGGCTGCGTCGGCGAGTGCGCGCACGGCGACCTCGGTCGCCCGGCGAGCCCGGTGCAGCGCCTCGGTCAGGTGGCGGGTGTCGCGCCCCTCGGGCTCGGGCTGGGGCGCGTCGACGACGGTGGGATCGGCGCGACTGCGCTCGGCCTCCGCGAGGCGGGCTTCGAGGCGGGCCAGCTCGTCGCCCCGCTGCTCGAGCCGACGCTCGGCCGCCTCCCGGGCCCGGTCGCTCTGGCGCAGGCGGCCCTCCAACCCGGCGGCCAGCTCCTCGGCGGAGCGGCGGGCCCGTCGCTCGACGTCGAGGTCGGCTCGTGCTCGGGCCGCATCCTCCTCCGCCGCCTGCCGGCCGGTCTCGGCGCGCCGGGTCGCGATGCGGGCGGCCTCGACCTCGCGCTGCGCCTTGCGGAGCTGGCGGGCGAGGTCCGTCTCGACCTCGACCTCGGAGCGGAGGCCGACCAGGTCGTCGAGCTCGGCCTCCCAGCCGTCGGGACGGTGGAGCCACAGCCACCCGGCCCGGCCGCCGCGTGCTTCGTCCACGGCGTCGGCCACGCGCGTGCGCAGTCCCTCGTCCTCGTCCACGGTCCGCCGGATGACCTCGAGGGCCTTCGCGTTCAGCCGGCTGAAGTTCAGGACCGGCCGCAACCGGGGCGGCACGGGGATCGGTGGGTCGGCGGTGGCGCCCTCCCGGGCGACCTCCAGCGCCGCCTCGAGCGCAGGCCGCAGCAGCTGGTCGCGCGCCGCGCTCAGGATCGGCCCTCGCCGTCGACCGCGGCGACCTCGTCCTCGGCCACCGGCTCGACGACCCCGCTCGGTCCGCACCACCGGCAGGTGACCGACTCGACCCGCTCGTCGAGCACCGTCTCGTCCTCCACCGCCAGCTCGCCCCCGACCGTGTAGTGGTGGAAGGCCCGCGTGCGGCGGTTGGTCGTGACGTCGAAGCGGGTCAGGTTGCCGCAGGTCCTGCACCGGTACCGAGCCGCCGTGGAGCCAGGGGTCACGGCTCGATGGTACCGCCGACCGTGCTTCGTCTCTCCGACGCGAACGAACTGCTGTACCCGGAACAGCTGTTCGTCTACCGTGATCGGCCGTGACGATGCTGGGGCAGCGCTCGTTCGAGGATCTGGGCCGCTCCCTCCACGAGGTCACGTTCTGCGTGATCGACATCGAGACGACCGGGGGCAGCGCAGCCGACGGCGGCATCACCGAGATCGGCGCGGTGAAGCTGCGGGCCGGCGAGCGGATCGGCACCCTGCAGACGCTGGTCAACCCGGGGCTGCC
>JAFBAD010000351.1 GCA_019247975.1 Acidimicrobiia bacterium | reverse complement strand
ACTCCTCGGCCCGCACCGAGCGGATCGAACCGGAGAGGGCCGACACCATCAGCGGGAAGCGCTCGGTGATGCCACCGGGGTGGATGCCCGTCCCGTGCAGCGTCGTGCCGCCCTCGCGGCAGGCCTCGTCGATGCGCTCGCGCGCGGTCGCGTCCGGATACCACCAGCCGACCGGCGTGACCACGTTCTTGCCGGACCGGAGCAGGCGCACGACGGTGGGCGGGTCGGCCATCAGCGGGGCGTAGATCACGCAGTCGGCGTCGAGCGCGAGCACCGCCTCGATGTCCGCGGTGGCGCGCACCCCGATCGGTTGCCGGTCCACGAGCTCGCCGACGTCGCGACCGGCCTTCGCCTCGCTGTGGACCCAACAGCCCACCAGCTCGAGCTCGGGGTGCGCGAGCACGCCCTCGATCGCGGCCCGACCGACGCCGCCGGTCGCCCACTGGATCACGCGGTAGGTCATGTCCCCTCCATTCCGACCGGCGCAGGATCGCACACCGGCTCCGGCTCCCCCACGTAGCGGCGCGACGCCCAGGCGCCGAACGCCGCCGCCAGCAGCGCCACGATCCCGCCGATGACGATCGGCGTGCGGGAGCCGAGGCTGTCGGCCAGCAGCCCGAGGAGCGGCCCGCCGATCGGCGTGGTGCCGATGAAGATGACCGACTGCAGCGCCAGGACGCGGCCGTGCATCTCGGGCTTGCCCTCGACCTGGATGATCGCGGTCGTCGCGGTCATGTAGAGGATGCTGGCGATGCCGACGAGGAAGACCGCCGGCACGGCCCCGCCGACGCCCGGCACCACGCCGAGCAGGAGCATCGTCGCGCCGAGGGCCGCCGCGCCGACCACGATGTGGCGCAGGTGCACGAGGGCGCGGTTGGCGACCACGAGCGAGCAGATGACCGCGCCGACGCTGTAGATCGAGTACAGCACCGTGAACGTCCCGTCGCTCCCGCCGAGCGCGTCGGTGACGAACAGCGGCAGCGTGACCGTGAAGTTGTACGACAGCGTCCCGATGGCGGCGAGCATCGCGAAGCTGATCCACAGCGGCGGGTACGACCGCACGTAGCGCAGGCCCGCCCGCACCTCTCCGTTCGTTCGCGGCGTGCGGGGCCGGAGGAAGAGCTCGTCGGCCCGCATCATCACCAGGCAGACGAGCACGGCCACGTAGGTCACGCCGTCGATGGCGAAGCTCCACCCGTAGCCGAGCGTGACGACGAGCAGGCCGGCCAGCGCGGGGCCGAACACCCGGGAGACGTTCACGATCGTGCTGTAGAGGACCACCGCGTTCGGCAGGTCCTCGGCCGGCACCATCTCGCTGACGAACGACCGCCGGAGCGGGTTGTCGAAGGCCAGGAGCACCCCGCCCACCGCGGCGAGGCCGTACAGCGCGCCGACCGGCGGGTGCGGCATCGCGGCGAGGATCGCCAGCCCGAACGACTGCAGCATCTCGCCGCTCTGGGTGAACAGCAGCATGCGCCGCTTGTCGCTCCGGTCGGCGACCGCCCCCGCCCAGGCCGACAGGAACAGGATGGGCCCGAACTGGCAGGCGGAGAGGAACCCGACCGCCACCCCGCTGTGCGTCAGGTTCAGCACCAGCAGGGTGAGCGCGACGATCGTCAGCCAGTTGCCGGTGTTCGAGATCAGCTGCCCGGTGAAGAACAGCCGGTAGTTCCGGTGCCGCAGCGATTGGAAGGTGCTCCGGGCCGCCCGCCCCAGCCGGCCCGGTGGGTGCGGCTCGGCGCTGGTCGTCACCGTTCGTTCATAGCGAGAAAGGGTCGGGTTCCCAAGATCCGCCGCCGCTTACGCTCCGGCGATGGGGAAGCTGCGGCTCCGGCCGCTGCGGGACGACGACGAGGCTGCGTTCGCCGCCGCGCAGCGCACGATGGCTGCCGAGGGGTTCCCGTTCGGTTTCGACTTCGACGACACGACGGTGTGGGCGGCCTACGTCGAGAGGCTCGACCAGCACCGCTGCGGCTCGAACCTTGCGCCAGGCCGCGTCCCGGCGACCTACCTCGTGGCCGACGTGGACGGCACGATCGTCGGCCGCGCCTCGATCCGCCACGAGCTCAACGACTTCCTCGCCCGGGAGGGCGGCCACATCGGCTACTGCGTCCTCCCGCCCTACCGCGGTCGGGGGTACGCGACGGAGATCCTCCGTCAGAGCCTGGTCATCGCCCGGTCGGTCGGCGTCGACGACGCGCTCCTCGTCTGCGACGCCGACAACCTCGCATCGGCGACGGTGATCGATCGCTGCGGCGGCCTGCTCGCCGATCGGACGACCGACTCGGGCGGCACGCTCATCCGCCGCTACTGGATCAGCTGAGCCGGTGCCCGGAGACGCCGACCGTGAGCGCATCACGCTTCCCGACGAAGACTGCGCAGTCCTGCGCGACCTGATGCTCGCCGAGGAGCCGCGCGTCGTGATCGAGATCGGGCTCGCGTACGGCAGCTCGGCGGTGGCCATCGGCGAGGCGCTGCACGCGATCGGCGTGCCCGGCGCCCGCCATGTGATCGTCGACCCGTTCCAGAACCAGTTCGCCGACGCAGGCTGGAGCGCGCTGGTCGCAGCCGGGCTCGCGGACCGGTGCACGCTGCTTCGGGAGCGCTCGCAGCTCGCCCTCCCCCGGCTGGTGCAGGAGTCGCTCGTCGCCGACGCCGCCTTCGTCGACGGCAGCCACATCTTCCACAACGTGTTCGTCGACCTCGTCCACCTCCGCGAGCTGGTGCGCCCCGGCGGCCTCGTCGTCCTCGACGACTGCGAGTGGCCATCGGTTGCAACGGCCGTGCGCTACTTCGAGCGCAACACCGGATGGCGGGCGCAGGCGATCGATCGCCCGACGCGGCTGCGGGCCTTCCGCCTGCCCGACCCGCGCGTCGAGCCGAGCTTCGACTCGTTCGTGCCGTTCGGTTCCGACGGCACCGAGCCCTAGAAGACCTCGTCGAACAGCTCGAGCATCGCTTGCCACGAGCGCTCGGCGGCCCGCTCGTCGTAGCGCAGACCGGGGAGGCCGGCCTCGGCGGCCAGCGGATGGGTGAACGTGTGCTCGACCCCGCCGTACACGTGCATGTCCCACCGCACGTTCGCGGCGCGCATCTGTGCCTCGAACGCAGCACGATCCTCGGGCGTCACGTACGGATCGTCCGCGCCGACGCAGATCAGCACGCGCCCGGTGATGTTGACCGAGTCATCGGGCCGCGTCGTGCGCAGGCCTGGGTGGAACCCGACGATCGCCTTCAGGTCCGCACCGCTCCGGCCGAGCTCGAGCACCAGCGCGCCGCCGAAGCAGTACCCGATGGCGGCGACGCGGCTCGCGTCCGCGGCAGGCTCCGCGAGGAGGACGTCGAGCCCGGCCCGACCGACCGCGCGCATCCGCTCGGCGTCCTCTGACAGCGCCGCGGTGCGCGCCTGCGCAATGTCGAAGTCCGGAGGCTCACCCCCGCCCTGGTAGTCGAGCGCGAACGCGACGTAGCCGAGCTCGGCCAGTCGGCGGGCCCGGCCCTTCTGGTACACGTCGAGCCCGTTCGCCTCGTGCGCGATGAGGACCGCCGGCCGTGGACCCGGCGCGTCGGGCACGCCGAGGCTGCCGATCATCGTGATCCCGTCGACCTCGTAGGTGATGTCTCGTACGGCTGGCAACGATCCCCTCCGGGCTCAGCCGAACAGCTCGGTGCTGTCCAGGTAGCCGGGCTCGACGAGCTCGGTGTCCGGAGCTACGGCGGCGACGGCCGCGCGGATGGGCGCCATGTCGGTCGCCACGGAGAAGCCCGGCAGCCAGTCGTCGTGGTGGCTCGGGATCACCCGCTTGGCCTGCACCGCCGCTGCTTCGAGCCCGAAGAAGTCGGCCAGCGAGCCCTGGATCGGTTCGCCGTCGATGTTGCCCCGGCCCGCGGCGGCGAGGATCGCGACGTCGGGTCGCATCCCTTCGAGGATGCCGGTCCAGTGGCCCGAGGTGTCCTGGTACAGCAGCGTGCCCTCCGGCGTGTCGAACCAGTACAGGAGCGCGCCGCCGTCACCTCGAGGGCTGTGCCCGGCGAGCGACGCCAGGAGGTGCTCGGTGCTCTCGGCGCTGAGCGAGGTCGACATGTAGGAGGACAACCGGCCCATCCGCTCCTGCTGCTCCTGCCACGTCACCCCGAGGTCGCCGAGGCAGACCTCGTCGGACTGCGCCATGCCGGTCTGCGACCACACGCAGCTGTGCTGGCTCGGGAGCACCGACACCGTGACGTCGTCGGAGAGGCGCACCCGCTCGCCGCCGGCGACGCAGATCATCCGGTCCGCAGGGACGCCCGCAGCTTCGAGGACCCTGATCGTCTCGTAGCTGCCGACGAGCGTGGCGTCGGTGTTGGCCATGATCCGCTCGGCGCCGAAGAGGTGGTCGAAGTGGGCGTGGCCGATGACGATCCAGTCGCACTCGACGATGTCGTCAGCGGTGAGGCCGGTGCCCGGGGCGTTGGCGGCCCGATCGATGTACGCGTCGAGGAAGACCGTGAGCCCGCTCGTGCGCAGGCGGAACGTCGCGCATCCGTACCAGTCCAGCGTCGCCACCGCCGGCGAGACTAGGCACAGATCGTCGCGGCGAGCGCGGTGCGGTGGTCCTTCGTCCACGGCGGGCCGAGCCGAGTCCGGGGACCGTGCAGCACGTCGTCGGCCCGCGCACCGAGCTGCGCGACGGCTTGCGCCTCGACGTCCTTCGCGCGGTAGAGGTGCACGGCCCAGCCCCGCTCCTCCGCCGCCTGCGCGAGCACCTGGCGGTACATGATCGCGTCGGCCCGGGACTCGTAGGGCACCTGGCGCTGCACCGCGATGTCCTCGGGGAAGTCGGTCGGCCAGACCCGCAGGGAGATCGACACGATCGGCTCGGGCAGCGTCGCGGCGAGGTCGTCGAGCGCGGCCGCCGTCGCGCGGGCAACCGACGCGCGCACCTCGTCCACGAGCTTCGCCGTCGCCGCCACCGAGAGCTGCTTGCTGTCGTAGTGCATCGGCGCCGGCGTCACCCCCGGCTCGACCAGCTCGAGGCGCCGGCGGTCGACGACCTCGTGGTCGTCCGACGCGGTCACGGCGACCGCCCAACCGAAGTGATCTGCGATGCCGAGCCGCATGCGGTCGCCCATGATGGCCGAGCGAGCGGCGCGGATGAGGCGGACCCCCTACGGACCCGTTGCGGATGGCACGGCAGCACGTCCTTGCGTCTACGTAGATGTATACGTACAGTTATGGCGCGGAGGTGGCGACCATGCCGAACAAGACGATCTACGTCTCCGACGATGACCTGCCTCTGTACGCCCGTGCGCAGGAGCTCTCGGGCGGGAACCTGTCCTCGACGATCGCCGACGCGCTCCGGCGCTACGTCGACGTGCAGGAGGGCCGGGCCGAGGGGTTCGAGGACGTCGTCGTGAAGGTCGGTCCGGGAGGGACGCGCAAGCAGCGGTTCTCCGGCGTCCTGATCGGCGAGTGGGGCCGGTCGTCGTCGACGAAGGTCGAGGAGTACCGGGTCTTCCTCGGGCGGTCCGGCAAGTACGTCCTGCACACGAGCAAGTCGGCGGAGTGGAAGTCCGGCGACGAGAAGTGGAACACCGGATGGCGGGCCTGGGTCGGGAACTGGAGCAGCAACCAGACCTGGTCCAACCTCCCGGCGGAGTCCAAGTTGGACGTCGTCGCGACGCTGGACGAGCTGCTCGAGCTCGTCCCCGCTGACATCCGCGACTCGGTCGCCGCGGCCGCGCGGCAGCCGCAGATCGAGGACCTCGACATCTGATCCCGGCCTTCGGGCCGATCACCGAACGGAGAAGGGCATGACCGGTTCGACGGTCGCGCGCGCCATCGCGGCGCGCGACCTGCGCAAGGCGTACGGGGACACGGTCGTCCTCGACGGCATCGACATCGACGTCCCCGCAGGCAGCGTCTTCGCGCTGCTCGGTCCGAACGGCGCCGGCAAGACGACGGCGGTCCACGTCCTGTCGACGCTCATCCCCGCGGACGGTGGCACCGCGGCGGTGGCCGGTCACGACGTCGCCATCGAACCCGACGCCGTGCGCGCTGCCATCGGCGTCACGGGCCAGTTCTCGGCGGTCGACGGTCTGCTGACCGGCGCCGAGAACCTCCGGCTCATGGCCGACCTGCACCACCTCGACCGGGCGGTCGTCGACGGGCGGGTCGCCGACCTCCTGGAGCGCTTCGACCTCGTCGACGCAGCCACGCAGACGACGGCCACCTACTCGGGAGGCATGCGCCGGCGGCTCGACCTGGCCATGACGCTGGTCGGCGATCCGCGGGTGATCTTCCTCGACGAACCCACGACCGGCCTCGACCCCCGCAGCCGTCGGGCGTTGTGGCAGCAGGTGCGTGACCTGGTCGCCACCGGCGTCACGATCTTCCTCACGACGCAGTACCTCGAGGAGGCCGACCAGCTCGCTGACCGGATCGCGCTGCTGGATGGCGGTCGCATCGTCGCCGAGGGGACACCGGCCGAGCTCAAGCGGCTCGTGCCCGGTGGCCACATCAGGCTGACCTTCGACGACCCGGCCCAGCTCGACGCCGCCGCGCTCGCGCTCGCCGGGTCGGAGCGCGACGACGACGCGCTCGCTCTCGACGTGCCCGGCGGCAGCGACATCGCGCGCCTGCGGGCGGTACTCGAGCGGCTCGACCGCGACGGCATCGCGGTCGAGGGCCTCGGCATCCACAGTCCCGACCTCGACGACGTCTTCCTCGCCATGACGGGAGGCCACCGATGAGCACCGTCACCTTCGCCCTGCGCGATTCCGCCACCATGCTGCGACGGAACCTGCGGCACATGCGTCGCTACCCGTCGCTCACGTTCATGCTCGTCGGCATGCCCGTGGTGTTCCTGCTGCTGTTCGTCTACGTCTTCGGTGGCACGGTCGGCGGGAACCTGCCGGGCGTCGACGGCACCGGCCGCCGTGCGTACGCCGACTACCTGGCCCCGGGCATCCTCGTCGTGACGGTCGTCGGCACCGCGACGGGAACGGCCATCGGCATCGCGATGGACATGACCGAGGGGATCATCGCCCGGTTCCGGACGATGGCCATCTTCCGACCGTCGATCCTCTTCGGCCACGTCGTCGGCGCGGTCATCCAGTCGATGATCGCGGTCGTCTTCGTGACGGTCGTCGCGCTCGGCGTCGGCTTCCGCCCGAACGCGTCACCCGTCGAGTGGCTCGCCGCGGTCGGTGTGATCGCCATGGTGTCGGTGGCACTGACGTGGTTGGCCGTGGCGCTGGGTCTCGTTGCGCGCACCGTCGAGAGCGCGAGCAACCTGCCGATGCCGCTGCTCCTGCTCCCGTTCTTCGGGAGCGCGTTCGTGCCGACCGACACCCTGCCCGGGCCGCTGCGGTGGTTCGCCGACCACCAGCCCTTCACGCCGATCATCGAGACGCTTCGCGGCCTCCTGCTCGGAACTGCGATCGGCGCCCACGGTGTGGTCTCGGTCGCGTGGTGCCTCGGTATCGCCCTCCTCGGCTTCGTCTGGGCCCGCGCTGCGTTCGAGCGCAACGTCGCTCGTCCGGCCCGATGAGCGACGGCTCGGCACAATGGCGGCCATGGCCTCCACCGGCGAGCCACCCGGCGACGCCGGGCCGCCTGGATCGCCAGCCCGCCGCGAGCGGATGCGGGTCTGGGTGCAGGGCCGGAAGGTGCGCCTCGAGGAGGCACGCGACACCTCGACGACCGTCGATGTCGCCTTCGATGCGCTGAGCTACGACAGCGACACCGGGGCGACGGTCCTCGCGGCCGCCCTCGGGTTCCGAGTGTTCCTGTTCCAGGTCCCGTACGCGTGCCTGTTCGTCATCCTCGCCGCCTACCTGAGCGACTGGACCGGGCGCGACGCCAGCTCGTTCTTCCACGGCCGCGGCGTGGTGCGACTCACGACGAACAGCGTGTCGAGTGCGGCCGAGCTCTCGGGCTGGACCAGGTTCATCGCCCTCCTCGTCGTCGCCTACGCGCTGGTCCTGTCGGCCCGGTCGCTGGTCAAGGTGATGAACATCGTGCACGCCCTCGTGTGGGACGTGCCGCGCCGGCGGATGGTCAGCGC
Organism: Acidimicrobiia bacterium; assembly: GCA_019247975.1. GTDB lineage: Bacteria > Actinomycetota > Acidimicrobiia > Acidimicrobiales > Iamiaceae > JAFBAD01. The sequence continues at coordinate 925 of JAFBAD010000351.1, read as the reverse complement.
CACCCGCGCCGGCCTGGCCTTCGTCGGTGTGATCACCGCGCTGGTCGGCCTGTCGTTCGCGATCGGGAAGGTCCGGGAGCACACCGCAGCCGGTGGCATCGTGCTGCTCCTGATCTATGCCGCCGCCCCGTTCGCCGCGTGGTGGTTCGTCTCGTGGCGGCTGCCGCATCGGGACTGCCCGGCCATCGCGTTCGCGCCGGGCGCGTTGCTGTTCGGCATCTGCTTCGAGCTGCTGCACCTCACGACCGTGCTCTGGTTCCCACACCTCGTGGAGAGCAAGAGCCAGGTGTACGGCGCGGTCGGCCTCGCGCTCGCGATGCTGCTCTGGGCGTACCTGCTCGGCCGGATCATCACGCTCGCGGTCGTGCTCAACGCTGCGCTGTGGGCCCGAACGTCGCGGCCCGACAATCCCGAGGGCGCGCTGCCCGAGCCCTGACGGCGGTCAGTCCCAGCAGAGGCAGAACGGATGCCCGGCCGGGTCGAGGAACACCCGCCAGGTGTCGTCGCTCTCGGCACCGGCGGCCGGGTCGCCCGGCTGGCTCGCGTGCTTCGTGGCGCCGAGCGCGAGCACCGCCGCTTCGGCCGCGTCGACGTCGTCGACGGTCACGTCGATGTGGAACTGCTGAGGCGTCGTGCCGTCCGGCCAATCCGGCGGCCGGTGGTCGTCGACCTTCTGGAAGCTGAGCACGACCGAGCCGCCGTCCCGTAGCGCCACCCACTCGTCGTCCTCGTAGGTGACCTCGCCGCCGACGAGCGCTCGGTAGAACTGCGCCAGAGCCTTCGGGTCGGCGCAGTCGAGCACCACGGCTCGCAGCCGCGCAATCGCAGCCATGTCAGCGCGGGTCGAGGATGACGACAGGGATCTCGCGCTCGGTCTTCGCCTCGTACTCGGCGAAGCCGGGGTAGTCCGCCTTCTGCTGCTCCC
>JAFBAD010000244.1 GCA_019247975.1 Acidimicrobiia bacterium | reverse complement strand
ACGCCGCTCGGCCGGGTGCGGGTGGAGTCGCTCGACCCGATCCGCATCAACGTGGAGGGCGGTGCGTTCGAGAACCCGCAGCACCTCCGCAAGCTGAGCCCCGACCGCGTCATCGACGTGCTCGGCGTGCACCTGTTCCAGGCGCGGGACCGGCTCGATCCCGCCTTCGGCGGACCGGCCCTCGACGACGATGTCGCGCTGGCCCACCGGGTGGCCTGGGACGTCTACGCGGTCGGGCGCCTCGACCGCCTCGGCCACCGTTCGCAGCGCCAGCGCCGGCTGTACCACTTCCGCAACCGCCACGGCTTCACCGACGAGGCCGACGCCGCCTTCGACCGCCTCTGGACCGGCGAGAACCTGACCTGGTCGGAGATCACCGCGCTCTCCGACGAGGCCGCCGCCGCAGCCGCCGCCTGACCCACCCCCGAGCGAAATTGGCCACGTTTGCCGCGCCATGCGCGGCAAACCGGGCCAAGAACGGTCTGGGGGTCAGGCCAAATCGTGTGCGGAGAGGCCTTCGAGGAGATCGATGCGTGGGGCGCGCACGAGCAGGCCCTCGCAGGCGCGGGCCATCTCGACCGCGGCAGGCGAGTCGAGGTGCTGTCGGGCCGCGTCGGGGCTCGCCCATTTCGATATGACGACGAAGCGGCCGGCGTGGGTGGTCGACGCGCTCAGGTCGATGTTGCGGCAGCCGTTCTGTCCCCGACTGACGACTGCGTACTTGGCGAGCACCGCGACCAGCGACGCAGGATCCGCGGCGTCGAGCTCCATCGTCATGATCGCGGTCTCGACGTCATCGTCCGGCACGTTCGTCGACATTACGAACTCATCTCACGCTGGGTCGGTCCGATGATCACGGCACGTGATATCTCGACCGCGACAGGTTTGGCCGCCTTGACCGGCTCGGTATCGTACTCACCGACAGGTTTGGCCTTCGGACCGGGAGCGGAGGCCCGCAGACCCGTTTCGAGCGGCACGCCGCCGTCGGGTCATCCGATCCCCAACCATCGCATCCGAGGACAAGAGGTCGTCCGTGCCCAAAGAGCGTGTCGAGCGAGACGAAGAGGATCTGGTTCGCCTCTACCTCACCGACATCGGTCAGTACCCGCTGCTGACCAAGGACGACGAGGTTCGCCTCGCCCAGGCGATCGAGTCCGGCAACACCGCCCGGGCCGAGCTGGACGGTGCCACGAAGGACCTCGCCGCCTCCAAGCGTCGTGAGCTGCGCCGCCAGGCCAAGCTCGGCGAGGACGCGGAGCGCACGTTCGTCCAGTCGAACCTCCGGCTGGTCGTCTCCATCGCCAAGAAGTACCAGGCGTCCGGGCTGCCGCTGCTCGACCTCATCCAGGAGGGCAACCTCGGCCTGATGCACGCGGTCGAGAAGTTCGACTGGCGCAAGGGCTTCAAGTTCTCGACCTACGCCACGTGGTGGATCCGCCAGGCGATCACCCGGGGCATCGCGAACACCGGTCGCACGATCCGCCTCCCGGTGCACGCCGGCGACACGCTGGCCCGCCTGCAGAAGGCCCGGGCCCGCCTCGAGCTCAAGATGGGCCGGCCTGCCACGCTCGCGGAGCTGTCGGCCGAGGTCGAGATGCCGGAGGACAAGGTCACCGAGGCGCTGCGCTTCGCGGCCGAGCCGCTCTCGCTGTCCGAGCCGCTCCGCGAGGACGGCGACGCCGAGCTCGGCGACGTCGTCGAGGACCGCTCGGCGGAATCGCCCTTCGAGGTCGCGGCGACCGCGCTGCTGCCCGAGGAGATCAGCCGGCTGCTCGCTCCGCTCGACGAGCGCGAGCGCGAGATCCTGAAGCTCCGCTTCGGTCTCGACCGTGGTGAGCCCCGCACCCTCGAAGAGGTGGGCGAGCACTTCAACCTCACCCGTGAGCGCATCCGCCAGATCGAGGCGCGTGCGATGTCGAAGCTGCGCCACCCGTCGAGCGACACCGGCGCGCGCGACCTCCTCGCGGTCTGACGTCTTCTCGCAGCAACGCCCCTGAGGGGTGGTGGCGCGAGTTCCTGCTCCAGGAGCCCGCTCGCACCGCCAAGCTCGCCGTCGTGTCTGCGTCCGGCGCGCCGCGCGTCGCGCCGATCTGGATCGCGCTCGACGGCGACGACATCGTGTTCACCACGCACGCCGAGACCGCGAAGGGCAAGGCGCTGCGCCGTGATCCCCGCGTGGCGCTGTGCGTCGACGATGAGCGGCCGCCGTTCGCCTACGTGATCGTCCACGGCACTGCGACGATCAGCGAGGACCCCGACGAGCTGCGGCGCTGGGCGACCGTCCTCGGCGGCCGGTACATGGGCGCGGAGCGGGCCGAGGAGTACGGGCGGCGCAACGGCGTGCCCGGCGAGCTGCTCGTCCGGGTGACGCCTACGAAGGTGCTCGCGGAGCAGGGCGTCGCCGACTGAGGACCGGCGCTGATCGCGTCGCAGAGCCGTCATGCGGTCGCCCTTGACCCTCGGGTCAAGCTCTCCTACGGTCCCAGTGACCGGAGTCACGTGGGTCGAGCTGCTCGTGGGGGACGCGAGCGAAGGGGGCTGAGTGGTTCAGGCAGCGGCGGCGATCACCGATCCCACCCCTGCCCGCCGCCTGGCCACGAGTGACCGCCTCCGCACCGCGGCGGGAACGTTCGGTCCGGCGGTCGTCATCCTCCTGCTCCAGCTGGTGGTGTTCCCCGTACCGCTCGGGATCTTCGTCCGCGGCCTGATCGTCGGCGCCCTGAGCGCGCTGGTCGCGCTCGGCATGGCCCTCGTCTACCGGGCCAACCGCATCCTCAACTTCGCCCAGGCCGACCTCGGGACGCTGCCGGTCGTCCTCGTCCTCATGCTGATGACCGCATGGGGGTGGAGCTACTTCATCGCGGTCCCCGTCGGTCTCGTCGGGTCGCTCGTCCTCGGCGCGGTCGTCGAGCTCGCGATCATCCGCCGCTTCTTCAAGGCGCCGCGGCTGATCCTCACCGTGGCCACCATCGGCCTCGCGTCGCTGCTGGCCGCGGGCGGCATCCTCCTGCCGAAGGCGTGGGGAAGCGAGCGGCTGCTCGCGCCGCGCATCGATCCGCCCTTCGGTGCGACGATCCACATCGGCGAGATCGTGTTCGACGCCAACTCGCTCATCGCGATGGTCGTCGCACCGATCGCGATGGTCGCGCTCGCGCTGTTCCTGCATCGCACCCACATGGGCGTGGCCATCCGAGCCAGCGCCGGCAACGCAGACCGGGCCGCGCTGCTGGGCGTGCCGGTGAAGCGGTTGCAGACGGTCGTGTGGGCCATCGCCGGGCTGCTCGCCTTCACGGCGACGTTCCTGCGGGCCGGGATCCTCGGCCTGCCGGTCATCAGCGCGCTGACCTACGCGGTGCTGCTGCGCTCGCTGGCTGCGCTCATGCTGGGCCGGCTGAACAACCTCGTCGCCATCGCGACCAGCGCGATCGCTCTGGGCGTGCTCGAGCTGGGCGTCGGTTGGAACGCGTCGAGCCCGCTGCTGATCGACCCGATCCTCGCCCTCGTGATCGCGGTCGCGCTCATCCTGCGCAAGCGCAGCACCGCCCGCGCCGACGTCGACGACGCGTCGAGCTGGCAGGCAGCCGAGGAGGTCCGTCCGGTGCCGCCCGAGCTGTCGGGTGTGCGCGAGGTGCGCCTCGTTCGCGTGGTCGGGTCGATCGTGTTGATCGCCGCAGCGATCGCGGTGCCGTCGTTCATCACGCTGCTGATGGATGAGCCGTCGGCCGCGATCCTGCGCGCCGCCGCGGTCGTGATCTACGGCATCCTCGCCCTGTCGCTCGTCGTCCTGACCGGGTGGGCCGGGCAGGTCTCGCTCGGCCAGGTCGCGTTCTTCGCGATCGGCGCGGTCGTCGGCGCGAAGGGTGCGACCGACTACAACGCCGACCTGATCGTCGCGCTGCTCGTCTCCGCGGTGGTCGGCGGCGTGGTCGCGATGCTCGTCGCGCTTCCCGCGGTGCGTCAGCGCGGCCTCTACCTCGCGGTCACGACGTTCGCGTTCGCGCTCGCGACGACGTCCTACTTCCTCAACGACCGCTTCTTCGGATGGGTGCCGCACGAGCGGGTCGAGCGCAACCCGCTGTTCGGCAAGGTCAGCATCGATTCGCCCACCCGCATCTACTACATCACCCTCGTCTGCCTCGCGATCGCGGTGTTCGCGCTGCGGGGCATCCGCCGGAGTCGCACCGGCCGCGCCTGGATCGCTCTGCGCGAGAACGAGCGGGCCGGTGAGGCGTACGGCATCAGCGCGGTGCGGGCCAAGCTCTCCGCATTCGCGGTGTCCGGCGCGCTGGCCGCCTTCGCCGGCTGCCTGTTCGTGTGGCACCAGCAGGCCTACGGCGCCGGTCCGTACGACCCGGGCGAGAACTTCTTCGTGTTCACGATGGCGGTGATCGGCGGGATCGCGTCGATCCCCGGCGCCGTGCTCGGTGCCTTCTACCTGCTCGGCACCCAGTGGTTCCTGCCGGCGGACTGGCAGCTGCTGGCCAACTCGGGCGGCGTGCTCATCGTGCTGCTGATCATGCCGTTCGGCCTCGGCGGGCTGCTGTTCCGGCTCCGCGACCTGTGGCTGCGATCGGTCGCGAAGCGCCGCGACATCATCGTGCCGAGCATGGTGGCCGACATCGGCGAGTCCGAGCCCGAG
>JAFBAD010000225.1 GCA_019247975.1 Acidimicrobiia bacterium | reverse complement strand
TACTTCTTCTCGACCACGCTGTCGGCCGGCACCGGCTCGATCGTGGGCAACGCGCAGCTGGTGCAGAAGGTGTGGTTCCCGCGCGAGATCCTGCCGCTGGCCTCGATGGGCGCAGCGATGGTGCACTTCGCGCTGCAGCTGTGCGTGCTGGCCGGCGCCATGGCGGTGTTCCAGCGGCCACCGAACCTCGACTACTTCCCGGCCCTCGCGCTGGCGATCATCGTGCTGCTGATCCTCTCGGCTGCGCTCGCCATCGCGCTCAGTGCGATCAACGTCTACCTGCGCGACACCGAGCACCTGCTCGAGCTCGTGCTCCTCGCGTGGTTCTGGATGTCGGCGATCGTCTACCCGTACCAGCTGGTCGCCGACCGGCTCGGGCCGCACCGGGAGTGGTGGTCGGTCCTCAACCCGATGATCCCCATCATCACGACCTTCCAGAAGGCGCTCTACAACCCGACCGCGCCGCTGCGCTGGTTCACGAACGCGCCGACCGACCCGAAGGTGCTCGCTCCCATCGGCAAGGACGGGTTGCCGCACCTCCGTCCCGGCGTGCCGTCCCGGGTCCTGCCGACGAAGCTCCCCGACCAGTCCGCCGCTGCGATCCCGATGGGTCACGGCCTCGGCTGGTACATCAACCACCTCGTCTGGGTGGGTGGCGTGTCGATCCTCCTGCTGCTCGGCGCGCTCTGGCTGTTCGGCCGGCTCGAGGACAACCTGGCCGAGGAGATCTGACCCCGTGGCCGCGGCCATCGAGATCGAGTCGGTCACGAAGATCTTCAAGCTGTACCGGGAGAAGGCGCACTCGGCCAAGGAGCGGGTGATCCGCGCCGGCCGGAACCCGTACACGCCCTTCTACGCGTTGAGCGACATCAACCTGGAGGTGCGCGAGGGCGAGACGCTGGCCATGCTCGGCCACAACGGCTCCGGCAAGTCCACGCTGCTCAAGTGCGTGGCCGGCACCCTTCGACCGACCACCGGTCGCATCAAGACCCGGGGCCGGCTGGCGGCGCTGCTCGAGCTCGGCGCCGGCTTCCACCCGGACCTGACCGGCCGGGAGAACGTCTTCCTCAACGGTTCGATCCTCGGCTTCTCCAAGCAGCAGGTCGAGCGCATCTTCGACGACGTCGTCGAGTTCTCGGAGCTCTCCGAGTTCATCGACATGCAGGTGAAGCACTACTCCTCCGGCATGTACGCACGGCTCGGGTTCGCGGTCGCGATCAACGTCGAGCCCGACGTCCTGCTGGTCGACGAGGTGCTGTCAGTCGGCGACGAGGCGTTCCAGCGCAAGTGCCTCGACCGCGTCCGCTCGTTCCAGCGCGAGGGCCGCACGATCCTGCTCGTGAGCCACGCGACCGACACGGTCCGTCAGATCGCGCACAAGGCTGCGGTGTTCGATCACGGCCACCTGCTCGAGGTCGGAGACGTCGGTGACGCCATCCGCACCTTCCGCGAGTCGCTCAACCGCGCGCATGAGATCCACGGCGAGGCTGCGCCTCCGCAGACCGCGGTCGATCCGGTGACCGGCGAGCTGCCCGTGGTGGTCGCACCGGTCGAGCTCGTGGCGGACCCGGCTGCCGAGGTGGCGATCACCTCGGTCGACATCGAGTACCCGAACCCCGCGTACGACACGCTCGCCCCCGGCCGGCCGCTGGGCATCCGCGTCGGCTACCACGCCACCGGGATGATCACCGACGTCGTGTTCGCCATCGAGATCTTCGACGACGACGGCAAGCGCCTGCTCGGCACGACCACCGACGTGCTGGATCAGCCGATCCACGCGGTGTCAGGCGACGGGCAGGTCGTCTTCCGCTTCGAACAGATCCCGCTGCTCGACGGCACGTTCCACCTGACCTTCACGATCCACACCCGCGACGGCGGCACGATCTACCACCAGCGCGACTACCTCGACTCGTTCCAGGTCACAAACCGCTCGCGCACCCGCGGCCTCGTCCTCTTCCCCATCAAGGTCGAGCACCTCTATCACTTCTGAGCCGACTGCATCCCTTCGGTGGCGAGGTCCCACTCGGCGCCGGCGTCGATGAAGTACTGCCTCGCCTGCTCCCACTTCGCGCCGCTCGAGGTGGATGCAGCCTCGTTGCAGAGTCGGGCTCCCGCGGCGAAGCCGGCGAGCGACGCCTTCCAGTGCTGGTCGACCGACGCGACGGGCACCGGCGCGGTCCCGCGGCCCTCCTCGGCGACCTTCACGAGGCTGCGGCAGTCGATCGCGAGGCCGTCGAGGTCGTTGCGCTGCAGGTCGCCGCTGATGCGGTTCGCCGCGCTCTGGACCGCGACCAGCACGTAGCCGTAGGTGGCCATCCACATCCGCATGTCGGGCGACGCCGACGGCATCTCGTCGGCCGGCAGGTAGGTCGACGGCGGGGCCGCCTCGGTCGAGGGCGTCGAAGGGTCGGTGCCGATGTCGGGGAGCGCGGTGTTGATGTCCGGGAGCGGGGTGGTGCTCCTCGTCGAGGTCGCTCCGGTCGCGGTGGAGTCGCCGGTCGTCCCGACCAGGTTCCGGCCGCCGATCGCAACCGCCAGGATCGCGATCGCGAGCACCACGACGATCGCCACCGCCCGGACGTCGATGTCGTCGGCGGTCGCGGCCTCACCCGGCCTCGGGGTCCACGCCTGGCCGTCCCAGTAGCGGTGGCGCCCGGGCCGGGCAGGGTCGGGGTACCAGCCTGGATCGGGTGAGGGGGATGGGCTCTGCACGAGCGCTCCTTCGACATGGCCCGGCGACTCCGCCGTCGCCGGGTGCGCTCAGAGCGTCCGCCATCGGGCCGGACCGAGACAGACGCGAACGCGAGCATTCGGACATCGCGTCCGCGAGAGCTACCTGAACGCGGAGATGACGCCGGCGAAGCGCTCGAGGGGTGCGGTGTCGCCCAGGTCGGGGAGGCTCACGATGGCGGTGGCGACGCCGGCGTCGGCCAGGGCCCGGAACCGTCCGATCTGGTCGGCGACGGTGCCCGCGTTCACGGCCGCTGCGTAGCGCTCGGCGTGGCGCTTGCGGGGCCGCAGCCGCTCGACGAGCGCCTGCACCTCGGTGCCGTCCCGGCCGACGAGCGTCGTCGACAGCTGCGTGACCTCGACCGCGTCGCGGTCGCGACCGGCGGCATCGCAGTGGGCGTGGAGCGCAGCCACCTTGCGGGCGACGACATCGATCTCGCCGATGATGTTGCACGCGTCGGCGTAGGTCGCGGCGAGCCGGAGCGTGCGCCGCTCGCCGTTACCGCCCACGAGGATCGGGATGCGGTCCTGGATCGGTCGCGGGTAGCTCATCGCCTCGGGCACTGTGATCATCCGGCCCTCGAACGCCGGTGCGCCCTTGCCCCACAGCAGCGGGAGGAGCTGCAGCGCGTCCTCGAGCAGCGCGTAGCGCTCGGTCACCGGAGGGAACGGCCAGCCGTACGCCTCGTGCTCGGCCGCGTACCAGCCGACCCCGAGACCGCAGCGCGCACGGCCGCCCGAGAGCACGTCGAGCGTGGCCGCGATCTTCCCGAGGTGGGCGACGTTGCGGTACGTGATCCCAGTGACGAGCGTGCCGAGCCGCACCCGCTCGGTCACGCCTGCGAGGAACGCGAGCGTCGTCCAGCTCTCGAGCATGTCCTGCCACGCGCCGCCGAACATCGGGATCTGGCGGAAGTGGTCCATGACCCAGATGCTGTCGAAGCCGGCCTCCTCGGCTGCCGCGGCGATGGCTCGCAGGCGGGTTCGGATCTCAGCCGCGCCACCCGGCCACGACCACACCGGGATCTGCAGGCCGAAGCGCAGCCCGACCGGCGCCTCGGTCTGGCGGTCCGCGTGGTTTGTGGCGGCGGTGGCGGCGGTGGCGGTGCGGGCGACCGATGCGGGCGCGGTGCGGACGACGACGGGATCGAGCACCACGTCGAAGTCCTCGTCGTCGAGCGCGGACCGCTGCTCGGCGACCCGCTTCACCTGCTGGGAGAGGATCGCGTCGGGCATCGGCTTGCCCCGGGCGCTGTTGCGGGTGCGGCATTCGCCGACCGGAGTCGCGAAGACGACGGCCGCGGTGGCGAGGCCATGCGCACGCGCGACGCGCAGCCAGCCGGCCCTGCGGTCGGGGTCGAGGCCGAGCGTGTCGATGACTGTCGTGAGCCGGCGACGCGCCCGGTGGCCGACGATCTGGTCGAGCAGCGCGAACGCGTCCTCGCTCGCCGAGAGATCCTCCTCGCCCTCGCCGACCACCGCCCGCAACCGGTCGCTCGACACGACCTGATCGGGCGCGAAGTGCTCCGCCGCCCACGACGACTTCCCCGCACCCGACGCCCCGACCAGCACCACCAGGCACGGCGACGGCAACACGACGTCGCTCACGCCGGTCACGTCGTCACCCGCCCATCGCCACGACTCGATTCTGCGTGCAGTTCTGTACAGATCTGTACAGAACTGCACGCAGAATCGGGCCGGGGGGTCACGCGGTGGCGCGGCGGTAGAGGTCGACGAGGCCGTCTGCGGTGCGAGCCCAGTCGTACCGGGCGGCCCGTGCGGTGCCGGCGGCGACGAGCGACGCCCGTCGCATGTCGTCGCGCAGGATCTCGATCAGCCCGGCGACGAGCGCGTCGTGGTCGAGCGGCGGGACGAGCAGCGCGGCGTCGCCGACGACCTCCTGCAACGCACCGGCGGTCGTCGTGACGACCGGGACGCCGGCCAGCATCGCCTCGAGGGGTGGCAGCCCGAACCCCTCGTAGCGCGACGGGTACGCGAACGCGGTTGCGCCGCGCAGCAGCGCCGCCCGCTCGTCGTCGCTGACCCAGCCGAGCCGCCGGATGCGGTCGCGGTGCCGCGCGTCGCGTATCGCGTCGGTGAGCGCCTCGGCCCCCCAGCCGTCCGGGCCGGCGAGCACCAGGCGGACCGGGTCGTCGCCGTCGTCCTCGACGACCTCGTCGAAGGCGCGCACCAGGCCGGGCAGGTCCTTGCGCGGCTCCACCGTGCCCACCGCAACCAGGTAGCGCGCCGCGCCAGCCAGCTCGCGGCCTCGCGCCGCGTCGCTGTCGCGGGTCTCGGGGGGCAGCGGTGTGACCCCGTTAGGCACGACGACGATCCGGTCGGCTGCGGCCGGATGCTCGGCCGCCACCTCGCCGGCGACCCACTCGCTCACCGCGTGGATCCACGCGCCCCGGCGCACCGCGCGCGCGACGAGCTGCGGGTACTGCCGGGTGTCACGGTTCGCCAGCTCGGGGAACCGCCACGGCGTGAGGTCGTGCACGGTCGCGACCTCCGCCGCGCGTCGCGCCGGCGGCACGACGAAGTTCGGGCCGTGCACCACGTCGAGCGACCCGACCAGCCACTCGATCGGGGGCACGTCGCTGCGCAGCCAGCTCTGGCGCAGCGGCTGCGCCGCCATCGGCCGGCCGATCGTCCGCACGCCGGGTGGCACGAGCTGACCGAGCTGCCCCCGTCCCCGCCACGTCACGGCGTAGGCCGCCACGTCCACGTCGGTTCGAGCGGCAAGCGCTGACAGGATCTCATGGGTCATCACGCCGACCCCGGTGCGCGCCCCGTGCAGCGCAGTGGCGTCGACCCCGATCAACATGGCGTGACGACGTTAGGAGTCGGCGCCCTCTTGATCGCGGCCCCTGCGAACCGATAGCCCAGCACCGTCCCGTTCGTCGCTTCCCCCAGATCGCGCTCCATGCCTTCCCCCCTGCGTCACCGGCTTCGTCGCGTCGCCGGTCTCGCCCCCGCCGTCCTCGCGTCGTGGTCCGTCCTCGTCGGCCTCCCCCTCGCCCCGAACACCGGCCATCCCGGCCATCTCGAGACCACGACCATCTCGCTGACCGGACCACAGGCCCGCTCTGGCGGCGCATCGGCTCGGGCGACCCCCGGGTGGCGGCGGTCGGTGGGCGTCGACCACGGCACGCAGATGGTCGCGCTGACCTGGGCCGGAGACACGGCGACCGGCGGCGTCGCCCGCATCCGCAGCCGCGGCACCGACGGCGCCTGGACCGGGTGGGAGCGCCTCGACGCCGACGAGATGGTCGACGAGGGTCCGGACGCGGGCGCGCCCGAGCGGGGCAACGGCCGCCACGGCGTCGGGCCGATCTGGCTCGGCCACGACGGCGCGCAGCAGGTCGAGGTGGAGGTCGACAAGGGATCGTTCGGCGACCTGTCGATGCAGGCCATGCGCTGGATCGAGCCGACCGGCCCGAGCGGTCAGCCCGCCGGGGCCGAGCCCGCCGGGCCCGGCATCATCGGCCGCGACGCGTGGGCACCGGGCGGCTGGCGGGGCGACAACCCGGGCTGCCCGTCCAAGCCGACGTGGAGCGACTCGCTGAAGTTCGCGGTCGTGCACCACACGGTCAACGCCAACGACTACACGAGGGCTCAGGTCGCCGGGATCATCGCCGGCATCTACCGGTTCCACACCGACGGCATGGGCTGGTGCGACATCGCCTACAACTTCATCATCGACCGCTTCGGTCGGGTGTGGCAGGCCCGCAGCGGCGACATCGGCCTGCCGATCATCGGTGGCCACTCAAAGGGCTTCAACACCGACAGCGTGGGTGTCGCCTTCCTCGGCCAGTACCAGCCCGGCGCATCGCCGCCCTCCGCGAACCCGTCGAGCGCCGCGCTCACGTCGCTCTACGAGCTGCTGGCGTGGAAGTTCAGCATCCACGGAGTGAACCCGCGCGGCCACGCGACGGTCACGAGCAACGGGAGCACCAAGTACCCCGAGGGCACGGTGGTGACGATCCCGACGATCATCGGCCACCAGACCGTGAGCCTCACGTCGTGCCCGGGCGCCAACCTGGCCGCGCACCTCGGTGAGGTCCGTCCGGCGGTCGCCTACCTGAAGGCGCTCGCCGCGACGCCCGACGCGTGGAAGCCGTTCGTGAACCCGCGCGACAACGCGCAGCAGCAGTACCGCGACATCCTCGGGCGCGACGCGACGAACACCGAGGCCGCGTCCTGGGCCGACCGCATGCAGCGCCTCGACCAGCCGGCCGCGCCGATGACCGTCGACCTGGTCACGTCCACCGAGGCCGACGTCCGCACCTGGTCGATCCCCCGTCTGTACTTCGCCTACTTCCAGCGCCGGCCGGACCACAGCGGCCTCCGCTACTGGTGGAGCCGGTTGCGGGGCGGCACGGCCAGCCTCGGCGCGATCTCGCAGGCGTTCGCCGAGTCGTCGGAGTTCGTGACGACCTACGGCAACCTCGACGACGACGCGTTCGTGCGCCGCGTGTACCAGAACGTGCTCGGTCGAGCGCCCGACCAGTCGGGCCTCGACTTCTGGAAGGGCCAGCTGCAGAGCGGCCAGCGCAACCGGGGCCAGGTGATGACCGGGTTCTCGGAGTCGCCCGAGTTCCACCGCAAGACGTTCGCCGAGGTCGCGTCGATCGTCGTCCACGAGACGCTGCTCGGCCGCGCGCCGAACGACTCCGAGTACGCGCACTGGCGCGACGTCTTCGCGTCGACCGGCTCGGTCGCCTCCCGGGTCACCGAGATCCTCCGCTCCCCCGAGTACGCCCGCCGGATCGCCAACCGTTGACCCCCGCCCACGAAATTGGCCGGGTTCGCCGCGCATGGCGCGGGCAACCGGGCCAATTTCGGATCTGGGGTGGGCTAGGAGCGGGCGTCGAGCTCGGCGCGGAGGAGCTCGATCTCGGCCTCGAGCTCGGAGCGGGTGCGGTCGAGGTCAGCCCGGAGGGCGGCGATCTCCTGGCGGGCGGCCTGCAGCTCGGGGTTGACCGCCTCGGCTGCGGAGGAGCGCAGCCGAGCCACGATCGGCGCGGCGGCGCGCCGAGCGGCAGCCTTGGCCCGGCCCGTGCTGGTGGGTGACGCGTCGTCCGCGCCGCTGTCGGTGGCGACCATCGCCCACGAGCTTCGCAGGCGCGCCACCGAGCGAGCTCGGATCGCCGGATGGCTCACGGGACGAGTCCCGCCACCGCGGCCGAGGCACGCGCCACCACCGGGTCACTAGAGGACGCGCCCAGCTGGTCGAGGGCCCGGCCGATCCGCTCGCTCGGCGTGACCGGCAAGGCCAGGAGCCCGAGCCGCTCGAGCAGCTCACGGGCCGGGCGGCCGACATCGAGGTCGCGCTCGACCCGGGCGCGAGCCAGCCGGGAGAGCCGTGCGGCTCGGACGTCGTCGGCCGCCAGCTCGGCCGCCACCGCACCCAGGTCCGCGCCGGCCGCGGGCACGACCACCTCGTCGCCGGCATCGATCGCGGCGGCGGACTCGGGGCCGGTCACGACCGGCGTGCCCAGCGCAAGAGCCAGCGGAAGGTCGTTGTAGACGATCGCGGCAGAGCAGAGCGCGAGCGCGGTCGGCCGGTCCTCGGCGGGCACGGCCGCGGCCCGCACCACCCACTCGGCCGGCAGGTCCAGCCGCTCCCGCCACCGGCGGCGGACCACCGGCCCGATCGGCGGCCAGCGGCCGGCGTCGATCGGTTGGGTGGAGACGGTCACGCCGTCGGGGCCGGGACGGTGCCCGACCGCCAGGACCCGGGGCGGGAGATCGGCTGCCTCCTCCTCGCCGACCCACAGCGCGGCGGGCATGCCGCCCGGCAGCACCAGCGCGCCGCTCCGACCGGTCAGCAGCACCGCGTCGGGACGCTGGCGGCAGCGCAGCAAGGCCCGCACCTCGACCGTGCGCGACAGCGCCCGCAGGAGCACGCGCAGGGGCTCGGGCGCGCGGCTGCCGGCCGCCGCCTTCACCGCCAGCAGGGGGCGCTTCGTCAACGCGCTCCCAGCAGCGTCGCCACCACGGCCGGCCAGTCGAGCGCAACCGCTCGGGCGCGGCCTGCGGCTCCCATCCGGGCGGCCAGACCCGGGTCGCCGGCCAGGCGGTCGAGCGCAGCCCCGATCGCCTCCGCGGTGGGCTCCACCACGAACCCGGTCACGCCGTCGTCCACCCAGTCGAGGACGCCACCGGCGTCGGTCGTCGTGACCACCGGCTTGCCGGCGAGGAACGCCTGCAACGTGACGTAGCCGTAGTCCTCGTCGTACGGCGCGTAGACGACGGCGAGCGCGTCGGCGAGCAACGGCACGAGGTCGTCGTCCGCGACGAACCCGGCGAGCTCGACGCGATCGCCCGCGCCGCCCGTCTCGATCGCCTTCTCGAGCACGCCGGCCATCGAGCCGGTGCCGGCGACGACGCCGCGCACGCCGCTGCGCGCCGCAACCATCCCGCCCACCACGAGATCGGGCCGCTTGTTCGCCTCCAGCCGGTTGACGCCGACGACGTAGTCGCCGAACGGTCCGGTCAACAGGCGGTCGGCGAGCGGCGGCGGGTGGTGCAGCGGTTCGCTGTCGAGCCCGCAGTAGGTCGCCAGCCGCTCCGACACGACGCGGCCGATCGTGTAGCGCGGCGATGCCTCACCGATCGCCCGCGTGTCCCACTCGGTGAGCTGGCGCTGCAGCTCGATGCCGCGCTCGTCGCCGCCGAGGTCCGACCACGGCTGGTCGATCCCGTCGTACGCGGCGCGGTGCTGGTGCGCGAGCCAGAGCACCTTGCGCGGGTGGCGGGCGAAGTACGACGGGAAGTTCGTCGCGATCACGACATCCGCGTCGAGCGGCACCATGCGCCACGCCAGCGCCGCGTCGAGCAGCCGCTCGCGGTCCCACGCCGCCGGCATGCGCACCGCCTCGGCCCGATGCCCCTCGGCCCGCAGCGCGGCGACCAGGTTGTCGACCAGCATCTCGAGGCCGCCGCGCATGAACGGCACCTGCGCGGCGCACACGAGGACGTCCATCCGCCTCAGTTTGGCCGCCCCCGCTGCCCCGGCCCGCAAGTACCCCGCCAGTAGGGTGGATCCACCGTGGAGCCCCGCCGCATCGCCTTCGTGCCGCCCCGCTACGGGCCCGACGTCGTCGGTGGTGCGGAGCTGGTGCTGCGCCAGATCGCCTCCGGCCTGGCCGAGCGGGGGTGGACGGTCGACGTGCTGACCACCTGCGCCCGCGACCACCACACCTGGGCCAACGTCTACCCGGCCGGGGTCACCCACGACGGGCCGCTCACGATCCACCGCTTCCCGGTGGTCAACGACACCTCCGGCGCCGACCGGGCCCGGGTCGAGGCGCTGCTGGCCCAGGGCGAGATGCCGACGCTGGCCGATCAGGAGCGCTGGATGAACGACGGGCTGCGGGTGCCCGAGCTCTTCCACCACGTGCTCGACCGGGCCGATGACTACCGCGCCGTCGTCGTCTCGCCGTACCCGTTCTGGACGACGTTCGCGGTCGGCCAGGTCGCGCCCGAGCGCACGATCCTCCGGCCCTGCCTGCACGACGAGCCGTACGCGCGCATGGAGCTCTTCGAGCCGCTCTTCACCGGGGTCGCGGGCATCTGGCTGCAGACCGATCCCGAGCTCGAGCTGCTGTCGGCCCGCTTCCCGGGCGCAGGCCCGGCCGCCATCGCCGGCGAGGGCGTGCCCATCCCCGATAGCTACGACCCTGCGGGGTTCCGGGCGCGGCACGGCCTCGGCGACCGCACCTTCGTGCTGTACGGCGGTCGCCGCGAGGGCGCCAAGGGCTGGCAGGTGCTCCTCGACGGGTTCGCCGAGGCGGTCCGCAAGGAGGACCTCGACCTGTACCTCGTCACGTTCGGCGTCGGTGATGTCAGCCCGCCGGTCGACGTCGCCGACCGCGTGATCGATCTCGGCTTCGTCAGCGACGAGGACCGCGACGACGCGATGGCCGCAGCCGCCGCCTACGTCCAGCCGTCCGCGCTCGAGAGCTTCTCGCGGATGGTGATGGAGGCGTGGCTGGCCGGCACGCCGGTCATCGCCAACCGCGCCGGCGCGGTCGTGCGCTGGCACATCGAGCGCTCGGAGGCCGGCCTGCTCTACGACGACGACGCCGAGCTCGAGCAGTGCCTGCGGTTCGTGACCGAGGCGCCGGACGCAGCGAGCGCGCTGGCCAAGCCCGGCCGCGACTACGTGCTCGACCACTACACCTGGCCGGTCACCCTCGACCGCATGGAGGCGACCCTCGAGGAGTGGCTGCCCCTGTGAAGGTCTTGGTCGTGTCGCCGTACCCGCCGTTGCGCGACGGGATCGGCGCGTACGCGGTGCAGCAGGTCCGCAAGCTGCGGGCCGAGGGCCACGCGGTCGAGGCCTGCTCGCCGACGCCGACGGCCGCGCACCACCACCTGCCGCTGCACGGGCCGGCGGGTGCGGCCGGGCTCGGCCGGCTCATGCGGGGCTACGACCGCACGATCGTCCACTTCCACCCCGACGTCTTCTACAAGAGCCCGTCCACGCCCGGCTCCCGCACCACCGAGGGGCTCGCGCTCGGCGCCGCGCTGCGGGCCGGCCACCGCGTCGAGATCCGCATCCACGAGCTCGACCACCGCTGGGCCGACCCGCGCGACCCGTCGTCGTACGCGACCCGCTGGATGCTGCGGGGCGCGACGCAGGTACAGGTGCACACCTCCGAGCAGCGCGACCAACTGGTCGACGAGTTCTCACTCGCACCCGACCGCGTCGTCCTGGTCGACCACGGCGCCGACTTCGTGGCCCACACCGCGGTGGACCGCCAGGGCGCGCGCACCCGCCTCGGCCTCCCGCCGGACCAGCACGTGTTCCTCTGCATCGGCTTCGTGCAGGCCCACAAGGGCTTCGACCGCGCGGTCCGGGCCTTCGCCGGGCTGGCCGAGCGGGGCGCCCGGCTCGACGTCGTCGGCTCGGCCCGCATCGACGACCAGCACACCGCCGATCACGTCGACGAGCTGCGCCGGCTGGCGTCGGAGATCGCGGGTGTGCACCTGCACTTCGGCTACGTGAGCGACGAGGCGTTCGACCGCTGGATCGTGGCCGCCGACACCGTCGTGCTCCCCTACCGCCACATCTGGTCGTCGAGCGTCGCCGAGCGCGCCGCGTTGTTCGGGCGGCCGGTGATCGCGACGCGCGTCGGCGGCCTGGCCGATCAGGTCGGCGCCATGCCGGGCGCGGTCCTCGTGGACGACAACACCGCACTCGCCGCGGCGATGGCCCGCGCCGTCGGCGGCGCTGCGAGCGCCGGGCCGACCAGACGTCCGGCCGGGTGGCCGGTCGAGGGCGGGGTGGAGCGCAGTGCGGTCCAGGAGGCGGTCGAGGCCCGGGCCGCGGTCGTGCGGGGCGGACCGTCGTCGGCCCGCTCGGGTTCGGCCGGGGACCGTCGCCGCTTCGCCGCACCCTCGGCACCGCTGCGCCGGCTCCGGCCGCTCACGCCACCCGCGCCGGTGTCGGCTCGTCCGGGCGTGAGCCTGCTGAAGCGGTTCGCCCGCCGGGTCATGGCGTGGGAGGTCGACCCGCTGGCCGACCAGCTCAACGCGCTGCAGCGGGCCACCACCGAGGCGATCGACGCCCAGACCGACCTGCTCGCGGACCGCGATCGGTGACCGCAGCAGTCCGGCGGCGGGGCGGCGCCCCGACCGACGAGGTGTTCCCGGTCGCGACGCGGTTCGCCGCGCTGGAGGCGCTGCTCATCGCGGCGATCGCGTGGGTGTGGACCGCGGTCACCTATCGCATCTGGGACGCCAGCATGCGGGTCCCCCTGTACCAGGACCGCAGCGACGCACGGCTCATCGCCAACCTGGTCCAGAACACGATCCGGCAGGGTTGGTTCCAGACCAACCCGCACCTCGGCGCGCCGTTCGGCCAGGAGCTCTACGACTTCCCGCACGGCGGCGAGACCTGGCAGCTGACCGCCATCAAGGGCCTCAGCCTGTTCATCAAGGACTACGGCCTCCTGATGAACGTGTACTACCTGGCCGGCTTCGGGCTCATCGCCGCGGTCACCCACCTGATCCTGCGGCACCTGCGCTTCAGCTTCTGGGCGTCGGGCGTCTTCGCGCTGCTCTACACGTTCCTGCCGTTCCACTTCCACCACGAGCAGTCGCACCTGTTCCGGAGCAGCTACTGGTTCGCGCCGGTCGCCTGCCTCGTCCTGCTGTGGTCGATGCAGTGGCGGGAGCGCTTCCTGATCGATCCGAACCCACCGTCGGGTCCGGCCCGCTGGGCCACGCTGAAGTGGAACCTGCAGCACAACCTGCGACGCAAGCGCATCCTCGCGATCGTGCTCGTCTGCGTGCTGCTCGGCGGCACCGAGACGATGACG
>JAFBAD010000315.1 GCA_019247975.1 Acidimicrobiia bacterium | reverse complement strand
TCGCGGTGACCCACGTGCAGGACGCCCACGTGGTCAAGCAGCTGTCGACCACGCTGCAGGTGCTGCCCCAGAAGACCCAGGCCGCCATACCGCACGCGTCGCCGGCCGGGCGGACGTCCTACGCCATCGCGGTGTTCCTCCTGGCGCCGGTAGCGATCGTCGTGCCGCTCACGATCTCGACCGCGGTCGGCGCGGCGACGCTCGTCGGCGAGCGCGAGCGCGGCACCGGCGAGTTCCTGGCCCACACGCCGGCCGACGTGCGGGAGATCTACCTGGGCAAGCTCCTCGCCTCGATGCTCCCCGGCTACCTGACGACCATCGGCGGGTTCACCGTCTACTCGCTCGTCGTGAACCTGATCGTCGGCCCCAAGATCGGCCACTGGTTCTTCCCGACGCGGCAGTGGTGGATCCTGATGTTCTGGGTCGTCCCGCCGTTTCTCGCGCTGACGCTGTCGATCGTGCTGCGCCTGTCGGCGCGCGTGAAGTCGACCGCAGCCGCGCAGCAGGCCTCTGGGCTCGTGACGCTGCCGCTCATCGGCATCGCGTACAGCTACTCGACCGGTGCGCTGTTCGGATCGGCGTCGATCAGCTTCCTGTTCGGGCTGATCGCGTGGGTCATCGCCCTGGCGTCGCTCTCCCGCGGCATGAAGGCCGTCTCCCGCCAGCGCCTCCTCGGCGTCGCCGACGGCATCTGATCAGCTCGACTCGCCGGCGTAGATGCGCCGGACGACCGCGTCGATCGCCGGCTCCTCGACGGTGACGTCGCGCACCTCGGCGGTCGCGGTGACTGCGGCGAGGACCGACGCAGCGGAGTGGTCGTCGCGCCGGAAGCGGAGCCACTGGCGTGGGCCCTCGACCCGGTCGACCGTCGTCCCCGGCACGTCGAGCGGCGGTCCGGGTTCGGCGAGGTCGACGACGAGCGTCCGCTCCGTGCCGTAGCGCGCTTTGATCCCCTCGACCGTGCCGTCCTCGATCACCCGGCCGTGGTCGATGACGACGAGGCGCTCGCACAGACGCTCGACGTCGGACAGGTCGTGGGTCGTGAGCAGCACCGTGGTCCCCTCCTCGTCGTGCAGGTCGCCGAGGAAGGCCCGCACCGCCTCCTTCGACACGACGTCGAGCCCGATGGTCGGCTCGTCGAGGAACAGGACCGGCGGGCGGTGCAGCATCGCGGCCGCGAGCTCACCGCGCATGCGCTGGCCGAGCGACAGCTGGCGCACCGGCGTGGTCATGAACGGCCCCATGTCGAGCAGGTCGACCATGCGGGTGAGCGTGCCCAAGTGCTCGGCGGCCGGCACCCGGTACACGTGGCGCAGCAGCTCGAACGAGTCGGCCAGCGGGAGGTCCCACCAGAGCTGCGTGCGCTGGCCGAACACCACCCCGATGCGCCGCGCGACGGCGATGCGATCGCGGCTCGGGTCGATCCCGTCAACCCGCACGCGGCCGTGGCTCGGCACGAGGATGCCGATCAACATCTTGATCGTGGTCGACTTCCCCGCGCCGTTGGGCCCGATGTAGCCGACCATCGTGCCGGCGTCGACGGTCAGGTCGATCCCGTCGACGGCCCGCACCTCTCGCTTGCGACGCCGCACCCGGCCGGCCCGCTCGTAGACGGTGAACGTCTTGCCGACGTCCTCGAGCTCGATCAACGTGCTTTCCACGGTCAGCTCCCAGTGCTCCGGTGGTGGCGGATGGCGGTGCCCCACACCGCACGTGCGGCGAGCGCGGTGAGCAGGGCGACGAACGGCGCCGACCACGCGGCGGCGCCCGGCAGGCCGAGCGGCAGCGGCTTGCCGAGCAGACCGGCGGCCGGCAGGTAGGCGACGAACGCGACCGGCACCACGAACACGACGAGGCGCTGCAGCCACCGACCGAACGCCTCGACCGGGTAGCTCGTCATGAGGCTGCCGCCGTAGGTGAACGCGTTGGCGAACTCCTGCGTCTCGACCGTCCAGAACGCGACCGACGAGGTGGCGACCCAGATCGAGCTGAAGATCACCATCCCGCTGATCACCGTGAGGGGCACCTCGACGAGCGCGAGCCATGGGTGCTCGATGTGCACGAGCCCGAGCGCAACGACCAGCACCACGAGGGGCTGGATCGACCGCCCGATGCGGCGGGCCGCGAAGTCGACCGCACACAGCTGCCACAGCACGCCGACCGGCCGGATCAGGAACTGGTCGAAGGTGCCGGCCCTGATCCGTTCGGACGTGTTCTCGACCGGGCTGATGAGCAGATCGCCGAGCCCGAACGACACGCCGGACAGGCCGAAGAGGAGCGCCACCTCCGGACCGGTCCAGCCGGCCAGCACGTGGACCTTCGTGAAGATCGTGGCGATGACCGCGAAGTCGGAGATCGCGACGACGGTCTGGCTGGCGAGGAACAGGAAGAACGAGGTGCGGTACTGCCAGTCGGCGCGCACCCGCGCCCGGACCAAGCGTCGGTAGACGAAGAGCGAC
>JAFBAD010000256.1 GCA_019247975.1 Acidimicrobiia bacterium | reverse complement strand
GAGCTCCGCCCGCAGGCGGCGGTTCAGGTGTGACCGCCCGGGTCGTCGTCGTGACCGGCCGGGTGGTCGGCACCGGGAAGGCGGTCGTCGGCGGCGCGTGGTCGCCGCTCCCCCAGGCCCACTGCTCCTGGCCGTGGTCGTGGACCTTCGAGGCGCCGGCCCCCACGCTCGAGTACCGACCGTTCTGCCAGTACGCCCAGTACTGGTCGCCTCCGTTGAGGCAGGACGGGTCGGCCGGACGCCCGACCCCGTCGATCCGGCACACCGCGGCGCCGACGCCGCTGAAGCCGTACACCTCGACGTCGAAGCCCGCCCCCCGCAGTGCCTCGACGCCGGTGATCGAGTCGCCGGCGAAGGTCACCGTGCGGTGGACGACCTGTCCGGAGCCGAACGACACCGTCACGCCGGCGACGTGGGCGGCCCGCTCGCGCGCCGGTGCCGCGGCGGGCGCGCCGACGACGAGAGCGGTGCCGAGCGCCAGCGCCGTCAGGAACGGCGCGAGGCGCCTCACGCCGACTGGGTCTTGGCGACGTACTCGGACGAGGAGGCGATCGACGCGATCAGCGTCTCGACCGACATGCCGTCGGCCAGGCGGGCCCGCCAGTAGCGACGGCCGGACGGGTCCGAGCCGCGCCGGAGGAGCCGCCGGTAGAGCTGCTCGACGACGTAGCCGTATCCCTGCGGGCTGGTGAGCACGGTCTTCGCGACGTCGTACCGGGAGCGGCCCGAGGTCAGCCAGGAGACGAACGTCGCCGTGGCGCCGAGATCGGCCGGGCGGCCGAGGACGTCGTGGTACAGCGCGTCGACGAAGTCCTCGTTCGTCCCGCCGGCCTTGTCGAAGTACTCGCCCGACGCGAGCAGCTTGGCCTGGACCTCAGTGCGCAACACCGTGACCCAGGGGCTCCAGATCGACAGGCCCGACCGGTCCGCGGGCCGGCCCAGGTAGTCGCGGTACAGCTCGTCGACCACCGCCCGGTGGTACTCGGCGGTGGCGGTCAGCGTGGCGACCATCGACGCGCGGCTGGCACCGGCCTGGAAGCGGCGCACGAGGAAGCCGGTGCCGCTCGCGTCGGCCAGCCGCCCGAGCAGGTCCATGTAGAGGGCGTGCACGTAGCGGCTCGCCGAGCCGACCGTCGGGCAGGGCCGCGGAGCCGACACGTTGTCCAGCCACACGGAGAAGCCGAGGACCGCCTGCACCGTCTGGCTCGTGGCGAAGGTGTTCTGCGCGAGCTCGTCGCTCGGCGCCTCGACGTGCCCGTCGGCTGCCTGCTGACCGCGCAGCCAGGTCACCGGCTTCGGGTACGGCACGCCGGCCCACGCCGGGTTGACCGCCTCCCGCCAGCAGGGGGACTCGGGGTCCGCACCGCTGGCCCGGATCCCGAGCACCGCCTCGGACGTCGAGTTCGGGTCGGGGGCGCCGAACGACAGCCACCCCCCCGACGGCTGCTGCGCCTCGGCGAGGGCCGCCAGCCCCCGCTGCACGGCCGGGTCGGTCGACCGGATGCCGGCGGCGCCGAGCGCCTGGAGCGCCAGCCCGGTCGTGTCCGGGTCGATCGCCGTGCCGGTGGGCGTGCCGTTGAAGTTCCACGCCCCGTTCGGCTGCTGCGCGGCGCGGACCTCGTCGATCAGCGCGGCAGGGCCGGCGGGCCCGGCCCCGATCAGCAGCACGTAGAGCCGGCCCGTGAAGCTCATGGCCGAGAAGCTCCCGTCACCCTCGGACGCGAGCGCGGTCGCCTTGATGTTGACCGGGTCCGTGCTGTCGTCGGACGGGTCGAAGTCGGTCAGGGAGATGCCCGGCGTGGTCCGGAGCGGGTACACGACGGTGGCGATGATCTTGGCCAGCTGGGCGCCGCGCGCTGCGAGGTCGGCCGGGGTGTCGCCGGGATGATCGGCGGTGAGCTCCTCGACCAGGTCGTCGAGGTAGTCGAGCGCCGACTTCCCTCCGGTCGTGACCGCGTCGACCGCAGCCCGCGCCTCGGTGAGGCTCCACGAGCCGTCGGCCTGCCCGTTCTCGGCGATCGCGAGCACCGCGTCGGGGGTCTCGAACCCGGGGAACCCGGCCAGCTCGAAGCCGCCGTCGGCCTGCTGTTGATCGACCAGCCAGCCGATCGCGTCGTTGCTCGTCTGGTTCGCGACAGCCTCCGCCGGAGCGCTCGACCCGAGCGCGGCGACCGTGGCCATGACCGCCATCACCACCGCCGTGGCGACGATCCGTTGCTTCATGATGACCTCCTGGCCCCGGTCCTCGAGGGCCGCTCGTACGGCTGGCAGGGCGGGTCACCTGGCTCGTGGCCCGGGGGCCACTCACAGCTGCGGGTCAGCGCCGGACTTGCACCGGCTTCCCCCGTCTCGTCGGGGCCGGGCCCCTCGGAGACCGACCGCAACGTCCGGGTTGCGGAAGACCTCTGTCGGCTGCGTACGGTACGCAGCAGGCTCTGACCTGGTCAACGTGATGTCCAGCCCGCTCCACTCCGTGACCTGGCTGATCTGGGCGGTGGCGGTTGCTGCATCGATCCAGATCGCGCCGAACCCCTTCTACGTCGCGCTCGCCATCGCGGTGGTGGCCCTCGTGACCGAGACGCACCGCCACGAGACCCGCATCGCCCGGGCGCTCCCGGTGCTGCTCGCGGTCGGCGTCGCGTTCTCGCTCCTGCGGGTGGTGCTGCTGCTCCTGACCACCCACGTCGGTGGCACGGCGTTCGTGACGGTCCCCGAGGCGACGCTGCCCCGGTTGCTCGGTGGGTTCACCGTCGGCGGGCCGCTCGAGTGGCCGGTGCTGTGGCAGGCCGCGGCCGAGGGGTTCGTGGTCATCGGCGTGATGGCCGCCTTCGGCGCCTTCAACGCGCTGGCCAGCCACCACGAGCTCGTGCAACGGCTCCCCCGCGCCTTCCACGAGGCCGGCGTGGTGCTGACCGTCGCGCTGGCCTTCGTCCCGTCCACCCTCGTCGCGGTCGGACAGGTGCGCGAGGCCGACCGGGCCCGCACCGGCGGCCTGCCCATCCGGCGGGGCCGCCTCGTGCGCCTCGTCGTGCCGGTCCTCGAGACCGGGCTCGAGCGGGCGGTGCTCCTCGCGGAGTCGATGGACGCCCGCGGGTTCGGTCGCTCGCGGGCCGGCCGCCGCCACCTCGTCGCCGGCTGGCTCGGGCTGGTGGGGCTGCTGGGCCTGTGCGGGGCGATGGTCGCGCTCGTCGGCCGCTCCACCGCGGTCGCGCTGGGCTGCCTGCTGGGCGGGGCCGCTGCACTGGTCGCGGCGCTCCTGCTGGCCGGGGCGGACGAGCGCTTCACCCGCTATCGCGTGCGGCCGCTGACCGCGCTCGACGCCGTCGTCATGGCCACCGTCGCCGGAGCGCCGATCGGCCTGGCGCTGTGCAGCGCGGCCGGGGAGTCGACGCTGCGCTGGGTCGTCGGCACCTCGCCCGCGCTGCCGACGTTCGGTCCGCTCCCTGCGCTGTGCCTCCTGCTGCTGGCCACGCCCGCGCTGGTGCCGGCTGACCGGGCCGCCCGCGAAGCCGGTTCGCCGTCCACCGAGCCGTCGACCGCCGGAGCCGTCGCGTGACCGCGCTGCGTTGGATCGACGTCGGCTTCGGGTGGCCCGACGGCCCGGTCGCGCTGCGCGACATCGACCTGGAAGCGGCGTCGGGCGAGGTGCTGCTCGTCGTCGGCGACTCGGGCTCGGGCAAGAGCACGCTGCTGCGCACGGTGAACGGGTTGGTGCCCCACGCCAGCGGCGGTCGGTTCCGGGGTGAGGTGCTGGTCGGCGACCAACGGGTGCGCGAGGCCCGTCCGCGCGACCTCGCTGGCACGGTCGGCTTCGTCCACCAGGACCCCGAGGCCCAGTTCGTGGTCGACCACGTCGAGCACGACATCGCCTTCTCGTTGGAGAACCTCGGTGTCGCCGAGGCGGTGATGCGGCGCCGGGTCGAGGAGGTGCTCGACGCGCTCGGCATCGCGCACCTGCGCCACCGCAGCCCGGCCACGCTGTCGGGCGGCGAGCGGCAGCGCTGCGCGGTGGCCGGCGCGATGGCGGCCGCGCCGTCGGTGCTCGTGCTCGACGAGCCGACGTCGATGCTCGACCCGCAAGGGGCGGACGATCTCCTCGCGGTCGTGAGCCGGCTCGCCGACGACCTCGGCACGACCGTGGTGCTGGCCGAGCACCGGCTCGAACGGGCCGGGCCGCTGGCCGACCGGGTCGCGCTGCTCGCCGACGGCCGGATCGCGCAGGTCGGCGCCGCCCCGGACGTGCTGACCGGCTACGCCGGCGCGCCGACGGTCACCCACCTCGGCCGGCTGCTCGGCTGGGACCCTCCCCCGCTCACCGTCCGCGAGGCCCGCCGCTTCATCCCCGACCCGAAATTGGCCGGGTTCGCCGCGCATGGCGCGGCGAACCCGGCCAATTTCGTCGGGGGTGAGGCCATCGTCCGGTCCCGTGGGCTGTCGGTCGGGCACGGGTCGACTCCGGTGCTCACCGGCGTCGACCTCGATCTCCACGAGGGTGACGTCGTGGCGCTGCTCGGCCGCAACGGCTCGGGCAAGACGACGCTGCTCCGCGCGCTGGCCGGGCTGGCCGATCCGCTGGCCGGCCGCATCGAGCGCGACGGCGCGGTCGCCTACGTGCCCCAGGATCCGGGGTCGATGCTGTTCGCGCCGACGGTCCGGGCCGAGGTGGAGACCACCCCCCGCCTCCTCGGGCGGCCGGATCCGGCCGGCGTGCAGCACTGGCTCGACGCGCTCGGCCTGACGGCGCTCGCGGACCGCCACCCGCGCAGCCTCTCGAGCGGACAGCGCCAGCGGCTGGCCATCGCCGCGGTAGCGGTCGGCGGCGCGCCCGTCCTGCTGCTCGACGAACCGACCCGCGGCATCGACCCGACGTCGCGCGCCGCGCTCGAGGCCGCGGTGCACGCACACGCGGTGGCCGGCGGCACGGTCGTGATCGCGACGCACGACGTCGAGCTGGCGGCGCGGTGCGCATCGCGCGTCATCGTCCTCGGCGACGGCGACGTCGTCGCCGATGGCCAGGCGCGCGACGTGCTGGCCGGGTCGCTCTTCGCACCGCAGGTGCTCCGGGTCCTGCCGCCGTTCCTCACGGTCGCGGAGGTCGAGGCCGCGCTGACCCCGGGTGGTCGCGGGTGACCGCTGCGTGGGAGGCCGGCCGTCGCGGTCTCGTCTACGGGCTCGTCACCGCGGTCGGGATCGCCGCGTTCGTCTATCCGTTCTGGTTGCCGAAGGGCACGATCTCGGCCGACGCCGCGCACGCGGGCGACGCGCCGCTCGTCGCCGCGCTGGTCGGCCTGCTCGCGCTCGCCGCGGTCGGCCTCGAGGTGCGCCGCGGCACGATGAACGGCTCGACCGTCGCGCTGCTCGGCGTGCTCGCCGCGTCGGCCGGGATGCTGAAGCTGCTCGACCTGCCCGGCGGCGGCAACGGCATGTTCTTCCTGCTCGTCCTCGGCGGCGCCGCGTTCGGGCCCCGCTTCGGCTTCCTGCTCGGGCTCGCGTCGTTCGCGGTCGGCGCGGTGATCACCGGCGGCATCGGTCCGTGGCTGCCGTTCCAGATGCTCACGCTCGCGTGGATGGGGGCGGGCGCCGGGCTGGTCGGCCGGGGCACCCGTCACCTGCCGCCGCTGGTGGAGGTGGTGGCCGTCGCGCTCTACGGATGGGTCTGGGGGTTCGTCTTCGGCGCGGTCATGAACCTGTGGTTCTGGCCGTGGTTCGCCGGCGACGGCGAGCTGGCCTGGCACCCCGGCCTCGGGGTCGGCGAGACCCTCCACCACTATTGGTCGTTCTACGTGGCGACGTCGCTGGCGTGGGACGCGGCCGCCGCGTCGACCAACGCGCTCGTCGTCCTCCTGGTCGGCCGGCCGGTGCTGCGGACGCTGCGCCGCTTCGCCCACCGGCTCGATCCGGTGGTCGAGCTGGAGCCGTCAGTCCCGCCAGGCCCGGCACCAGCGCAGGTAGGCGAGGACGTCGTCGGGGTCCGGTGACCGGTTCGGGTCGCCGTAGGCGGTGAGCAGCCGGAACCCGAGGTAGGTGCGGTCCGGCAGGGGCAGGAACGGCGGCCGCCGCCACCAGCCGCGACCGGCCAGGCGCAGCAGCTGGCGGAGCGCGGTGAACCAGAGCGACGGGCGCCGCAGGACGGCCCAGACGACGTCCGGGCGCAGGAGTGGGTAGGTGCTTCCCACGACGCGCACGCTACGAGACGAGGAGCGACGCACATGGCAGCGAAGGGCTTGATCGGACAGGTCCGGGAGAAGCTCGGCTGGTTGACCGCCGACCGCAAGGAAGAGGCTCGCGGTCGCCTGGAGCAGGCCGAGGCCTCGGGCATCAAGCCGGACGAAGCGAAGGGCGACGACCGGTCGGTCGAGCAGGCCGTCGACCAGGCCGAGCTCGACATGCGCGACGAGTACGGCGATCTCGCACCGGGCGTGAAGGACACCTGAAGGACGGGCCTACCGGATACCGGTAGGCCCGTCCTCGAGGTTGCGGAAGGCGACTGCGGCGGCCCCGATGACCGGGCCGTCCTTGCCGAGACCCGCCGGGACGATGCGCGCGTCGCGTGAGAACGACAGGCGGGCGCGCGCCGAGAGCTCCTCCTGCGCGGCCCGGAAGAACGGTTCGCCGTAGCCCAGCGCAACCGACCCGGCGACGCAGGCGAGCGGCACGTCGAGGAGGTTGGCCACCGACGCCACCGCCCGGCCGACCAACCGGCCCGTGCGGGCCACCACCTCCGGCCCCGCCTCCCGCGGGTCGCGCCCGGTGATCGCCCGGATCGCGGTGCCCGACGCCTCGGCCTCCAGGCACCCGCGACCCCCGCACACGCAAGGCCGGCCGTCGGGCTCGACGACCATGTGGCCGATGTGGCCCGCGTTGCCGTCGGACCCGTCGACCAGCCGCCCGTCGCTGACGACCCCGCCCCCGACGCCGGTCGACACCACCATGGCGATGAAGTCCGGCTGACCGGCCGCTGCACCCAGCCAGCCCTCGGCGAGGGCCAGCGCCTTGGCGTCGTTGTCGACCCAGGTCGGCAGCTGGGTGCGCTCGGCCAGCCTCGAGCGCAGCGGGAAGTCGCGCCACACCGGGATGTTCAGCGGGGACACCGCCCCACCCCCTCCGGCCATCGGCCCGCCGCAGCCGACCCCGCACACGACCGGCCTCGCGTCGACGGCTGCCCGCACCTGCTCCACCAGGCCACCGAGTGAATCGAACAGGTGCTCCGCCGACGAGTGGCCCTCGGTGGGTTGATCGTGACGGGTGAGCACCCGACCGGCCTCGTCGACCACCCCCACGGCCAGCTTCGTCCCGCCGATGTCGATCGCGAGAGCTGTTCGCACCGCCGGATCGTATGAGAGGGGTGTGCGGTACCCGAATGCGCCGACGCGGGGACGCGTCCGTCCTGCGCCACCTACGCTGAGTCCTTCACGGGACCGAGGGAGGTTCGACCGGATGAGCCCAGGAGACGGCGCGGTCGCCGCCCCGCAGGAGCACGTGGCGACCTTCCCTGAGCTCTTCGACCGGATCGCCGGCAACATCGCCCAGGTCATCCAGGGCAAGAACGAGGTCATCGAGCTCGTCGTCCTGTGCCTCGTGGCCGAGGGCCACCTCCTCCTCGAGGACGTGCCGGGCGTCGGCAAGACGAGCCTGGCGAAGGCGCTCGCCGCGTCGATCGACGGCGAGTTCGGCCGGATGCAGTTCACGCCGGACCTCCTGCCGTCGGACGTCGTCGGGGTCAGCGTGTTCGACCGCGGCACGAGCCGGTTCGAGTTCCGGCCCGGGCCGGTGTTCGCCAACGTGGTCCTGGCCGACGAGATCAACCGGGCCTCGCCCAAGACGCAGTCGGCCCTGCTCGAGTCGATGGCCGAGCGGCAGGTCACCGTCGACGGCCAGACCCACCTGCTGGCGCCGCCCTTCCTGGTCATCGCGACGCAGAACCCGATCGAGCACGAGGGCACCTACCCCCTGCCCGAGAGCCAGCTCGACCGGTTCCTGATGCGGGTGTCGATGGGCTACCCCAGCCGCGACGACGAGCTGGCCATCCTCTCGGCGCACGCCGAGGACGACGTGCTCGACTCGATCCGGCCGGTCGTCACCGCCGCCGACGTCCACGCCATGGCCAACGCGGTCAAGGGCGTCCACGTCGCCCCCGCGCTGGCCACCTACCTCGTCGACCTCGCGGTCGCGACCCGCCGCCACCCGGCCATCGCGCTCGGCATGTCGCCCCGGGCCACCCTCAACCTGCAGCGCGTCACGCGGGCGCGCGCCGCCGCCGCGGGCCGCACCTACGTCACGCCCGACGACGTGAAGGCGCTCGTCACGCCGGTGATCGGTCACCGCATCCTGGTCACCCCGGAGGCCCAGCTCGGCGGCGTCACCAGCGCGGACGCGCTGGCCGACGTCCTCCGCTCGGTCCCCATCCCGACCTCCGCTCCTGCATGACCCCGCGGCACGCCTGCACGACCCCTTCCACGGTGCGGTGACCCGACCGGGCGTCACCGTCGTGATCGCGTCGATCGGCCTGCTCGTCGCCGGCCGGATCCTCGGCGTGGTCGAGCTGTACATCGCGGGTGTCGCGGGCATCGGGCTCGTCGTCGTCGCGCTGCTCGTCGTCCTCCGCCCGCCGCCGTCGCTCGAGGTGGTCCGCTCGGTCCGACCGTCCCGGGTGCACGCGGGCACAGCCAGTCGGGTCGAGCTGCGGGTGGCCAACCGCGGCGCACGCCGGTCGCCGGTGGTCACGCTGTCCGACGGCGTGACCGGCACCGCCGGCGCACGGCTGCTGCTCGGGCGCCTCCCTCCCGACCGGTCGGTGGTGGCGACCTACCGCTTGCCGACCGAGCGGCGCGGCATCGTGCGGATCGGTCCGCTCGAGATCGAGGTCGTCGACCCCTTCGGCCTCGTCCGCCGGCGCATCCCGGCCGGCCCGACCACCGAGCTCACGGTCCTCCCGCCGGTGGTCAACCTGCTGCCGCTCCCGTTCACCCTGGGCGACGACCCGCTCGCGGGCGCCGAACAACCCAACCACCTGGGGCGCACCGGCGAGGACTTCTACGCGCTGCGGCCGTACGTGGTCGGCGACGAGCTGCGCCGCGTGCACTGGCCGTCCACCGCCCGCACCGGCGAGCTCCAGGTCCGCCAGGACGAGCAGCCCTGGCAGGGACGGGTCACGGTGCTCCTCGACGTGCGCCGCACGACGACCGACGGGCCCGGGTTCGAGCGGATGGTCACCGCGGCCGCCAGCGTGATCGCGGCCTCGGGTCGGCGGGGCGACCTCGTGCGGCTGGTCACCACCGGCGGCGTCGACACCGGTGCGATGTCGGGCCACGCCCAGCTCGAGGCGCTCATGGAGCACCTCTCGGTGGTGGAGCTCACACCGTCCGGCGCGCTGGGCCCCACGCTCGGTTCGCTGGCCGACGGCACCGGCTCGCTGGTCGCGGTCGTGGGCGACATCCCCCAGGGTGACCTCGACACGATCGTCGGGCTGCGCCGGCGGTCCGGTGCGGTCACCGTCCTGCACATGCCCGGCCACCTCACCGTGCCCCTGGCCGAGATCCCGTCGGCCACCACCCGCCACGGCCGGGTCCGCCTGGTCCGGGTGACCAAGGGCGCCGAGCTGGCCGCCACCTGGAACCAGGCGGTCCGCGGCCACCGGCAGCAGGGCCGCAGCCGCGCCCGGGTGGGCCGATGACCGCCGCCTCCGCCTCGCCCGCGATGGCCGAGGCCCGCCGCGGCGAGGTCGTCCCGTTCCTGGCCGAGGCCGCGCTCGTCCTGGTGTCGGTGGTGACCGTGCTCAGCCTCGGTCGCCTGTTCGATCAGCGGACGTGGCTCGCGCCGCTCCTCACGCTCGTGCTGATCGCCCATGCGATGGCGATCGTCCTGCGCCGCACCCGGCTGTCGCCCGCGATCGTGCTGCTGCTGGCGGTGGTCGGCGGCGTCGTCGCGCTCGGCGTCCTGCGCTACCGCGACACGACGATCCTCGGGATACCGACCTGGGACACCATCACGACCGGCCGAGCGGATCTGATCGGCGCGTGGCGCCAGTTCGGCGAGGTCGTCGCTCCCGCGCCGGTGTACCCGGGGTTCGTCCTCGCCGCCGGACTCGCGCTCTGGGTCGCGGTGTGGGTCGCCGACTGGGCCGCGTTCCGCCTCGCGTCCTCGGTCGAGGCCGTCCTTGCGCCGGCTGCGATCTTCCTGTTCGTCTCGCTCCTCGGCGAGGACTCGGACCGGACGCTGACGACCGTCGCGTTCATCGGCGCCGCCCTCGCGTTCATCCTCCTGCACCGCGTCTCCGAGCAGATCACCTCGGCCACCTGGGTCGGCGACGGGCGGCGGCAGGGACCACCCGCGGTCGTCGCGGTCGGCCTCGGCATGGTCGCCATCGCGCTCGCCTTCGGTGGGGTGGCGGGGCCCCGCGCGCCGGGGGTCGGCGCCGACCCCATGATCGACTGGCACGGCAGCGGCGCCGGCGACGGCACCCGGGTCACGGTCAGCCCGTTGGTCGACATCCGCAAGCGGCTGGTCGACCAGAGCGACGTCGAGGCGTTCACCGTGCGGGCCAGCCGGCCCGCCTACTGGCGGCTGACCTCGCTCGACCTGTTCAGCGGCAGCCTGTGGTCCTCGAGCGGCAACTTCGACAAGGCCGCCGGGGAGCTCGACGCCACCCCCGAGGGTGGCCGCAGCCGGACGATCGTGCAGGACGTCAAGGTCAGCGGGCTCGACGCGATCTGGCTGCCCGCGGCGTACCAGCCGGTCTCCGTCCAGTCCGACGGCACCCACGTCCTCTACGACCCGCAGTCCTCGACCCTCATCGTCGGCCGGGACTCGGACAACTCCGACGGGATCTCCTACCGCGTCACCTCGCAGGTCCAGGACTTCAGCCTCTCGCTGCTCGACCACAACGACGGCGCGCCGGTGCCGCTCTCCATCCGCCAGCGCTACCTGCAGATGCCGGACGACTTCCCCCAGAACGTCGCGGCCAAGGCCGCGCAGATCATGCACCCGGGCCACAACCCCTACGAGCAGGCTCGACTGCTGCAGGACTGGTTCCGCAAGAACTTCACCTACGACCTGACCGGCACCGCCGCAGGGCACAGCGACCGCGCCATCGAGGACTTCCTCATCTCGAAGCGCGGCTACTGCGAGCAGTTCGCTGGCACGTTCGCCGCGATGGCGCGCTCGTTCGGGCTCCCGGCGCGCGTTGCGGTCGGTTTCACGCCCGGCGAGAGCGATCCCAGAAGCGACGGCACCCGCTACATCGTGCGCGGCCGCAACGCGCACGCGTGGCCCGAGGTGTACATCGCGCAGGCCGGCTGGGTGCCGTTCGAGCCGACGCCGGGCCGCGGCGCCCCCGGCGCCCAGGCGTGGACGGGCGTGGCCCCGGCCCAGGACGAGCACGAGAGCACGCCGACGACCAGCGGTCCGACCACCACCGCCCAGACGATCCCGACCTCGTCGATCCCGCCGGGCGGCACCCGCCCGCCCGACGGTGGCCTCGAGACGACCGGTGGTTCGTCGAGCTCGTCGGGCGGCCCGGCGTCGCCGATCGAGCGGGCCTTCGTCGTCGCCCTGCTCGCCGTCGCGGTGGTCGCCCTCTACGTCGGGCTGCTGGCCGGCGGCCGCCGGCTGCGCACCCGGGTGCGCCGCCAGCGGGCGACCACCGACGCGGCCAAGGTCCGGGTGGCCTGGCTGGAGGGCGCGGAGGCGGTCGGCCGGATCGCGCCGTCGCTCCGCCCGGCCGAGACCCACGTCGAGTTCGCGGCACGCGTGCGCCCGGTGGTGGGTCCCGCGTGGCGACCGCTGGCCCGGCTCGCCGGCCTGGCGACCGCGACGGAGTGGTCGGACGAAGCGGTCGCCCCGGCGACGGTCGGCGACGCGCAGGAGCTCAGCCGGGAGGTCGACCGCGAGGTGCGGGAGGGCCTGGAGCTCCGTCAGAAGCTGGTCGCGCTGATCGACCCCCGCGAGCTCCTGAGGCGCCTGGGAGCGTAGGGAGGGTCAGTCGCGGCGGAAGCGGTCGCGGACCCGCTGGCCCGCGGAGCCCAGGTAGTCGCGCAGCCCGGCGGCCCGCATCGACTCGGTGAGCTGCTGCATCCCGGCCCGCCCGAGGCGGCGCAGGTTGCGCTCGAACCAGAGCGCCGAGCCGAGCATCACGACGAAGCCGGCGAAGGCGAGGAGGAAGGTGGTGTCGACCAGCCACAGCGCCGCGACGAGGAGCACGACCCCGAGCACGAACGTCACGCCGGCCCACTTCATCCGGCGCAGGTGGTGGGCGTAGAAGCTGTGGCTGCGGATCTCACCCGCGAAGGCAGGGTCGCTCTCGTAGAGCTGCTGCTCTATCTGCTGCAGGATGCGCTGTTCGTCTTCCGAAAGCGGCACCAACCCCGTCCCTTCGACTGCGGGCGACCCTTTGCCCGACTCAGTCTCGCACAGGCCTTTCGCCGCGACAACGCGATGGAAGCTCCGATCGGCGCTCTAGCGCGGATTTCGCCGCGCCGAATCCGCTACGTCGTCGGGTCCCCACTGCTGGTCGCCCCGGCGGGTGACGCGGATGCCGTCGGGGCCCGCGAGCGTCGCCGGCACGACCGCCCCCGCACCGAACCGGGCCCGGATCCGGTCGACCGCTTGCGTCGCGTCGTCCCACGCCGCGGTGCCGCTCGCGCCCGAGCCGCTCACGTCGTCGAGCGTCAGCTGGCGGGTCGCGCCTTCGACCAACCCGCTCACGCTCACGCCCAGGAGCCTGACGCCGGGCGCCGGATCGACCCCGTCCAGCAGCTCCTTGGCGACCCGGGCGATGGCCGCACCGCTCGCCACCGCATCGGGCACCGTGCGCGAGCGAGTGATGGTCCGGAAGTCGCCGAAGCGGATCTTGAGGGTCACGGTGCGCCCGGCGAAGCCGCTGTCGCGCAGCCGCGCGGCCGTCGCGTCGGCCATCCGGACGAGCTCGCGTCGCAGGGTGTCACGACGGTGGTGGTCGGCCGCAAAGGTCTCCTCGTGGCCGACCGACTTGAGCTTCTGGTCCGGCTCGACCGAGCGCGGGTCGATGGCGTGCGCGAGCTGGTGGAGGTGCCGGCCGTTGGCCCGTCCGAGGGCGGCCACGACGGTCTCCTCCGGCAGCGCGGCGAGATCGCCGACGGTGTGGACGGCCAGGCGATCGAGCCGGCGGCGGGTGGCCGGCCCGACCCCCCACAGGGCCTCCACCGGCAGCGGATGGAGGAAGGCGATCTCCTCGTCGGCCGCGATCACCTTCACGCCGAGCCCGGGCTCGATGCCGGCCGGGCTCGGCACCGGCTTGGCCGCCTGCGAGCCGAGCTTGGCCAGGAACTTCGTGCGGGCGACCCCGACCGAGCAGCGCAGCTGCTGGCGCTCGAGCACCTCGGCCCGGATCGCGTGGGCGATCTCGACCGCGGTGCCGTGGAGCCGCTCGGCCCCGGCCACGTCGAGGAACGCCTCGTCCAGCGAGAGGGGCTCGACCAGCGGTGTGTACGAGCGGAACACGTCCATCACCTCGCGGCTCACCTGGCCGTAGAGGTGGTGGTCGCCCGGGAGGAAGACCGCCTGGGGGCAGAGCCGGCGGGCCCGCACCGAGGGCATCGCCGAGTGCACGCCGTGCATCCGGGCCTCGTAGGAGGCCGCGGCCACGACCCCCCGGTTGCCGGTGCCGCCCACCACCACGGGCAGGCCTCGCAGCTCGGGGCGGCGGCGCAGCTCGCAGGACACGAAGAACGCGTCCATGTCGACGTGGAGGATCGCGGGCTTCGCAGGCTCCTCGCTCATCGCCGTTCGACGCGGCCGTTCATCGTCGCTCGACACGGATCGTGCTGCGGTCCGCGCCGGTGACCAGGTAGCGGTAGGTGCGGCAGTCGCTCCAGTGCTCGGTGAGCCAGTCGGTCAGCGGCTCGGCCACCCACCTCGGCGCCGCCGC
>JAFBAD010000179.1 GCA_019247975.1 Acidimicrobiia bacterium | reverse complement strand
CGGCGGAGCGAGCAGCGCCATGACGGTCGGCTCCCAGATCGCGATCGCGGCCGGAAGCGATGCGGCCCTGTCGGCCGGATCGCAGTACGCACTCACCGGCACCGTCGATCCCGAGCAGGTGGTCTTCGACGGCATCATCGGCGCAGCAACGGCAGGAATGACGGCCACGACCCCGTGGGCCGATCACCTTGAGCCGCACTCGGTTCGATTCAGTCAGAGCTCAGTCAACGACGTCCAGGAGATCATCGACAGCATGCGCGCGCACGGTTGGAGAGGCCGCCCGGTCGATGTCGTGACCATGCGCGACGGGGAGCTGACGTCGATCGACAACAGCCGCTTGCTCGCGGCGCGCTATTCCGACACCCGTCTCCGGGCTCGCATCCACGCATTCGAGGACCAGATGTCGACCAGACGGGCACCGCAGCTGCGCAGTCGGGCCGGCGTGATTCCGAGCACGTGGGGCGATGCGGCCGAGTATCGGATCCAGCGGCAGAATGCTGCCTTCCGTCGCCTCTATCCTTCGGGGTCACCCTTCGTAGGTTGGCGAGGTGACTGATGTCCGAGCTCCTGTCGGGAGACGATCTTGGTGGCTTCGTCTACCCGCCGGAGTTCGAACGGGTCGTAGCACTAGGTCTGGTCGATCTCGAGCCTTGGCGGATCCTGGTTGGCGAAGACCTGCGGGAAACCGCAGCCGGTCTTCGCAAGCGTTACAGCGACCAGAACTACGTCCCGTTCGCGGCTCGCGTCGACAACGACGACATCGCGTGCTGGCGCATGCCGTCCAGCGGTGAGGTCGTCATCGTCCACGACTTCGCCAGTCCCGGCTGGGAGGCACGAGGACGTGGCCACCCGGACGTGATGGCGTGGTTCCGGCAGGCGGTCGACGACTGCATCGAGTGGGGGAAGCTCGAGGCCGAGTTCAGCTGAGGCGCGCCATCAGGCCGCGGTGGCGGCGCCGAACCAGGCGTCGCGGGTGCTGATGCGTTCGCCGCTGGGGTGGCGGTAGGTGGGGGTGGGGATGTGGGCGGCGCGGGCGGCTTCGGCGGGTGATCGGTTCGGGGGTATGGGTTTGCCGGTGGGGTCGAGTCTTCGGTTCCACCGGTCGGTGACGGTCAGTCCGTCGGGGTCGTCGGCGTTGCCGGTGATCCCGATGAGCCCGTTGTGCAGCATCCGGTGATGCCTTCGGCACAGGCAGCAGAGGTTGTCGGTGTCGGTGGGTCCGCCGTCTTCCCAGTGCACGATGTGGTGGACCTGGATGCCTCGGGTGTTGGGGCAGCCCGGGACCCGGCAGCCGCCGTCACGGCGCTCGACGAGGCGGCGGGTGCGGTCCGGGACGATGTGTTGGGCCCGGCCGACCGACACCGGTACCCCGTCGACCCGCAGCACCGGGGTGACGGTGGTGTCACAGAGCAGGTAGCGGCGCAACCGATCGGGCAGCACCGAACCCAGGTGGGCCTGCAGCCGCAGGCTGGAGCTGCCACCGTCAGATTCGCAGTCGAGGTGCCACAGGACCCGGTGACGGTCCGAGTCGGGGCGCTCGGTTGCGCCGGCACGCTGCGAGCGTTCACACACCAGCAGGAGCGCGTCGATCCAGTCGATCGTGTTGCGGTCCTCGGGGGTGGTGGCGTCGTTGAACAACCGGTCCCGTGCCGCGACGAGCGCCGCTTCGATCGACGCTCCTTCGTCGAAGGGGGTGTGACCGCGGAACCACCAGCCCCGCTCGTCGGTCCCGAACCCCAAGGTCCGGTGCTCTTCGACGGGCTGGTCGGGTTCGCCTTCGTCGGAGAACCGGTACTTCGACAGGATCCGGGAGAGCTGGGACACGGTCATCTGGGTGGTCTGCGCCGCGATCTCGGTGTCCTTCTCCGCTGGCGCGTACTTCGCGACCACCGCGGCCTGGTCGACGGTGATCGCCCCGGCGTCGAGCAACGCAGCGTGTTCGGGCAGCTCGTCACGGCGACGGGCGATCGCGACCAGCTGCCGGGCCCGCCCGGCGGAGAGGCCGCACCGCCAGGCCACCCAGTGCTCGGGGGAGACGATGCCGTGGCCGACCCACAGCTCGTCGGCCAACACCCTGGCGATGATCCCAACCAGCCGGGCCTCAGCGGCGTTGATGATGCCGCACACCTTGGCGACCTCGGCTGCCGCGGCGTCGATCGCCTCCGGCTGCTGCGTCACCTCCCCCTCCATGGCCAAAGGGTACATGTGTTCGTCCACGAATGCAAGAGTCGACCGCTGTTCATAGAAGGAAATGGGCGACACCGCGCACGAGGCACATCACTTCGTTCCACGTCGCGACGAATTGGGCGGCGGAGCTGAACGAGCTCGGCTGACGTCGGGTCCGAGGCAGGAGGTACATTCCCGACCTGACACGCGTGTCAGGAAAGGGGAGCGCCAGGGTGTCCACCGAGGTCACGGTCGGCATCGACATCGGCACGACGTCGGTGAAGGCCCTCGCCGCCGACGCCGACGGCCGTCCGGTCGCGACGGCGCGGGCCGAGGGTTCGCTCCGGTCCCGTCGCGCCGGGGAGCTCGGCCACGACGCCGACCGGGTCTGGCGGGCTGCGGTGCTCGAGGCGCTCGAGCAGGTGGTGTCGGGACCCGAGGAGATCGACGTCCGTGCGGTCAACGTCGCCGCCATGGTGCCGTCGCTCTGCGCGGTCGATGCGGACGGTCACCCCATCTCCGACGGCATCCTCTACGGCGACGACCGGGGCCGAGGCGGCGACGCGGGCGCGAACCCGTCGGAGTCCGGCGAGCTGTCGCGCTTCCTCGCCTGGCTGGTGCGCGAGTACCCGGACGCCGCGGGCTACTGGCCGGCCCAGGCGGTGGCCAACCACGCGCTGTCGGGGCTCGGGACGATCGACACGGTCGTCGCCATGACCACGCTGCCCCTCTTCGACTTCACCGGGTGGGACCAGGCGGCCGCCGCCGAAGCCGGGCTCGACGACACATCGAAGCTGCCCGGGCTGGCGTCGGGCAGCGCAGCCATCGGCACGGTCCCCGACGGCCAGGCCGCCGCGGGAGCGGTGGTGGGCCCGGGCACGATCGATGCGTTCGGCGAGCAGCTCGTGTCCGGGGCCGATGACGACGGCGACGTGCTCGTGATCCTCGGCTCTACTGCGATCGTCTGGGCGGTCACGCCCGAGTGGGTCGAGCGCGACGCGGTGTGGACCGTGCCGCACACGACGCCGGGCAAGACGCTCCTCGGTGGTCCCTCGAACGCGGGCGGCCTGTTCCTCGATTGGGTCCGTCGTCTCCTCGGCGAGGCGAACCCCGATGCGCTCGGCGACGTCGATCTCACGGCGGTCCCGGTGTGGCAGCCGTACCTGCGCGGCGAGCGGGTGCCGCTGCACGACCCGAACCGGCGTGCTTCGCTGCACGACCTCCACATCGGCATGGGTCCGGCCGAGATCTGGCGGGCGGCCACCGAGGCGTCGGGCTTCGCGATCCGCCACATCCTCGACCTCACTGGCGTGCCGACCCGTCGCCTGGTGGTCACGGGCGGCGGCGCGCACAGCCGCTCGTGGACCCAGGCGCTGGCCGACGTGACCGGCCTCCCCGTCGACGTCGTCGCCGTACCGCAGGGCGCTGCGCTCGGAACCGCCTACCTCGGGCGGGTCGCCGCGGGCCTCGAGCCGGATGCTTCGGGCGCCGGCCGTTGGGCGCGCACCGGCCACCGGGTTGAGCCCGACGAACGGGCCGCCGAGCTCGGACAGAAGCGCTACGAGCGCTACCGAGAGCTGTCCGAGGGCAACGCATGACGATCGAGCTCCTCCCGGATCCGCCGGCCGCCGACATCGCGTTCACCGTCATCTCGGTGGACGATCACCTCGTCGAGCCCCGCCACCTGTTCGAAGGCCGCATGCCGGCCCACCTCGCCGATCGGGCGCCGTACATCAAGACGACGTCGAAGGGCAACGAGGTCTGGGTGTTCGACGACCAGGTCTTCCCGCAAGTCGGCCTCAACGCAGTCGTCGGCCGCAGCCGCGAGGACAGCACGCCGCTCGAACCGGTGCGCTACGACCAGATGCGCCGCGGCTGCTGGGACCCGAAGGCCCGCGTCGAGGACATGGACCTGGCCGGCATCTGGGCGTCGGTCAACTTCCCGAGCCAGCTCACCGGGTTCTGCGGTCGCGTCTACTCGAGCTGCTCGGACCCCGAGCTGGGCAAGGCGTGCGTGCGGGCGTGGAACGACTGGTTCGCCGAGGAGTGGCGAGAGCCCTATCCGGATCGGTACGTCGGCCTCGGCATCGTCTACCTGGCCGACCCCGACGAAGCCGCACGGGAGATCCGGCGCAACGCGGCGCGCGGGTTCCACGCGGTGTCGCTGCCCGAGCAGCCGCACCGCATGGGCTACCCGTCGCTCCACTCCGGTTGGTGGGACCCGGTGCTCGAAGCGTGCGTCGAGACCGACACGGTCGCCTGCCTGCACGTCGGCAGCAGCGGGATGATGGACATGGCGCTCGACGGCCCGCTCGTCGAGATCGGCGCGACGTTGTTCTCCTCGCTGTCGCTGACCGCGTGCGTCGACTGGCTGTGGTCGGGCGTCGCGCTGCGCTTCCCCGAGCTGCGGGTCGCGATGAGCGAGGGCGGGATCGGCTGGGTGCCGCTGCTCGCCGACCGCCTCGACTACATCCACGGCTGGTCGGGCCACGGTCGCAAGGCGTGGCCGTCCACCGAGCTCACGCCGACCGAGGTGCTGCTGCGCAACTTCTGGTTCTGCTCGCTCGACGATCCGTCGATCTGGCCCATCCGCGATCGCATCGGGATCGACCACATCATGGTGGAGGTCGACTACCCGCACGCCGATTCGACGTGGCCCGACACGCAGCGCTTCCTGGTCGAGCGGCTCGCCGACCTGCCGATCGAGGACCAGCGGCGCGTCACCCACGGCAACGCGGCCGATCTCTTCAGCCACCCGCTCCCCGAGGACCCCCGCCCGTGAACGGCCTTGCCATCAGCGACGAGCACCGCGAGCTCGCGCACACCGCCGCCCGCTGGCTGGCCGCCCGTGACGCGCTCCGCACGGCACGCGACGTGCTCGAGCGGGAAGCCGACGAGCTGCCGCCGTGGTGGTCGCAGCTGGCCGGCCTCGGCTGGGCCGGGCTCGCGGTGTCCGAGGAGCGGGGCGGTCAGGGCTACGGCGTCGCCGAGCTCGCAGTCGTGCTCGAGCAGACCGGGGCCGCCTGCCTCCCAGGTCCGCTGCTGCCGACCGCGATCGTCGCCACCGCAGCCGACCGCTGGGGCTCCGACGACGCGGTGGTCACCTCCCTCGCCGGCGGCGGCGTGGCGGGGTTCGCGCTCGACAGCACGTTGACGGCGGAGCCGGGCGACGACCTCGTGGTGACCGGTACCGCCTCGCTGGTGTGGAGCGGTGCGGTCGCCGAGGTGCTCCTCCTGCCGGTCACGGTCGGCGACGGCACGGTGTGGTGCCTGCTCGACGCGTCGTCGGTGACGGTGCGCGAGCGCCCGAGCTTCGACCCGACGCGGCGCATGGCCGAGGTCACGGCGGACGGTGTGTCGGTGCCGGCTGGACGGCGGCTCGCGCCGGATGCCGCGGTCGGTGCGCTCGCCGCGGTGCTCGTGAGCGCGGAGGCGCTGGGCGTGGCGGAGTGGTGCGTCGAGACCGCCGCGGAGCACGCCCGCACCCGCCAGCAGTTCGGCCGGCCGATCGGTCAGTTCCAGGCGGTCAAGCACCGCTGCACGCAGATGCTCGCCCGCTCGGAGACGGCGCGTGCCGCGGTGTGGGACGCGGCCCGCGAGATCGACGGCGGGGAGCTCGACGGGTTGGCGCTCGCGGCAGCCCGCACGCTCGGACCCGAGGCCGGCTTCGCGTGCGCCAAGGACTGCATCCAGGTGCTCGGCGGCATCGGCTACACGTGGGAGCACGACGCGCACATCTTCTTGAAGCGGGCCAGCGCGGTGCGTCATCTGCTGCCGGCACCGCCGGCAGGTCGGGCCGAGATGACCGCCAAGGCGGCGAGCGGTGAGCGTCGGTCGCTCGCGATCGAGCTGCCCGAGGGGACCGAGGACATCCGTGAGCGGGTGAAGGCCTTCGTCGCCGACCTCGTGGCGACGCCGAAGACCGAGTGGAACCGCACGCTCGCCGACAGCGGCTACCTCGTGCCGCACTGGCCGAAGCCG
>JAFBAD010000146.1 GCA_019247975.1 Acidimicrobiia bacterium | reverse complement strand
CGCTGCTCATGGCGGTAGCGGCGATCGAGTTGCTGATCGAAGGTCGGTGGGTGCGAGGCGTGCTCACGCTCGCCGTCGTGGTGGTCCTCGGGCTCGCCGCGTGGGCGGATCACCGACGGCGCACAGCCGTCGAGTAGCCGACATGATCAGACGCAGCAGCAACCCCACCTGCGGCGAGGGCACCCTTCGCTGATCTGAGGTGCCCGGTCCTGCACGTCGGGACGGCATAGCGTCGGCCTGTGGGGTCGGAAGGCGGCGTGCCGTCGCACGGCATCTCCCAGGCGTGGCGCGCCCGGGTCGTGACGTTGGCGCTGCTCGCCGCAATCGTCGGCTGCTTCTCAGCCGAGGCGGAGCTGTGGCCCATGAGCTCGTTCCGCTTGTTCAGCGGCCTGCGATCGGCAGAGAGCTCGGGCACGTTGCTGGTCGCCGTCGCCGGTGACGGCAGCGAGCACCGCATCGACGTGCAGAAGAACCCGACCGCCGCGCGCAGCGCCCTGCACCAGGTCGCCGACCTACCGCATCAGACGCGGTCGCAGCAGCGCGGCGCGGTCATGGCGTGGCTCAGGATCGGCGCGATGGACCCGTCGGACTTCGTCGCGGTCCGCCTCTACCGGGTGCGCGTGCGCAACTCGACCCACGAAGGCGCGCCTCCACAGGTGCTGAGCAAGCGGTTGGAGGTCGAGGTCCCCCTGTGAAGCTTCCGCGTCCGCTGGCGAAGCTCGATCACCTCCTCGTTCGCGACGGACCTGCACACACGCACGCGCTGGTGCGAACCGGCCTCGCTGTGGCGATCCTCGTGCGGCTCGCAATCCGACAGTGGTGGCTCGCCAGTCGCCAACCGAAGGCCTTCTTCGATCCTGTGTTCGCGGTCAGGTGGCTACACGGGGTTCCTCCGATCGGGGTGCTCGTCGCCGTGCAGCTCGTCGGTGCCGTGGCCGCGGCGGCAGCGGTGCTCGGCCGGCGCGTTTCGATCAGCCTTCCGGTGGCGTGGATCAGCTACGTCTTCCTCGCCGGCATCTGGTCGAGCGCCGGCAAGATCCTGCACAACGAGGTGCTGCTCATCCTGGCCACGGTCCCGTTCCTGTTCGCATCGAGCGGCGCGCACCTCGGCGACCGGACCGAATCGTCGAGATGGGGCTGGCCCACCCGCACCTCCACGATCCTGATCGGCGCGGTCTACTTCACCGCCGGCGTCCAGAAGCTCCGCCACAGCGGCCTGGCCTGGGTGACCAGCGACAACATGCGCTGGATCCTCTATGGCGCGGCCCGCACCTCCCGGAGCCCACTGCCGTCGCTCGCCCGCCACCTCGCCGACATCGCCTGGCTGAGCCACCTCCTCGCGTTCGGGCTGCTCGCCCTCGAGTTGACCGCACCCGTCATCCTGTTCTTCCGCCGATCCCGGCCGTGGTTCTTCGCGACCGCCGTCGCCCTCCACGGCGGGACCTGGATGCTCCTCGGCCTCGACTACTGGGCCTGGATCATGTGCGTCGGCGTGGTCACCCTGCTCGGCATGGGCGTGGCGCTCGCGCCGCACGGCCGGACCTGGCCCCGCGTCCGGGCGACGGAGGCCGCGCCCGGGTAGCCCGACGCCACTTCGAGAGCCGGCCGACGCAGACTGTCGTCTCGTGGACGGCCAGGTCAGCGCCAAGTTCAGCTCCGGGCTGCTGCTCACGGCTGTCGCTGGGGTCGAGGCCGTGTGGCTCATCGGCCGCGGGCGGTTCGACGGCCCCTTCCTGTGGGTGCTCCTGGCGGCGGCGATCGGGGCCCACGCAGGGCTCGTGGTCCGCGAGCACCGCCGTCCCACCCTCGGGCTCCGACCGATCCTGACCGCGACGTTCCTCGTCGGTGTGGTGGCCGTGGTCCTACCGCCCTTCGCCTCGCGGGACGTCTTCCTCTACGGGCTCTACGGGCGGATGGTCGAGCACTACCACGCCAACCCCTACCTGCACGTGCCGAGGAGCTTCGGGCACGACCCGCTGCTGCATGCGTCGTCGAAGACCTGGTGGTCCACCCGGAGCGTCTACGGGCCGCTGTTCACGGCCATCTCCGCAGTGGGCGCGACGCTGTACGGCTCCTCCGCCTGGGCGGCGCGGACCTGGTTCCAGGTCCTCGACCTCCTGTCGCTGCTCGGCATCGTGGTCGTCCTGGCCCGGCGGAGCGCGTCGAGCGCCACCCTCATCGCCGTCGGTCTGGGTCCGCCGCTCCTGGCGGTCGTCAACAACGGCCACAACGACCTGCTGGTCGGGTTCCTGGCACTCGTCGGCGTGGTGCTCGCGCTCGACCATCGGCCGGCGCTGTCGGGCGTCGCACTCGGGGCCGCCTGCCTCATCAAGGTCCTGGCGCTGCCCTTGGCCGCCGGAGCGGTGCTGTGCTTCGTGGCGGCCCGGCGGTGGCGTGACGCAGCGATCTCGGCGGCCACCCTTGCCGGGGTCGTCGGCGTCGGGTACCTGCTCGCCGGCGGCCAGAACGCCGTGGCGCCCCTCGGGCAGAACTCGTCGCTCATCTCGAGCCTGTCCATCTGGCGACTCGTTCGCCCGGTCGCCCGCGCCATCGGCGATCGCGACTTCGGGGCCGGCGCGGCCGGACGCGCCGATGTGGTGCAGCTCGCGTTCGTGGTCGCGGTCGTCGCAGCCGGTCTGTACTGGTTCCGCAACCGCTCAACGATGGACCGGGTCGCGCTCATCGTCGCGCCCCTCGTCCTCCTCCTTCTCCTCAGCGCGTACGACCTGCCGGCCTACGCCGCCATGGTGCTCCCGGCGGCCGCGCTGGTGTCGGGCCTGCGCCTGCGGCTCGTCGCCTTCGCGCAGGCAACCGTCTACCTCCTCGCGTACGTCCGGCCACTGGGTCCGGTGCACCGGATCCCGTTGCCACCGTTCGTG
Organism: Acidimicrobiia bacterium; assembly: GCA_019247975.1. GTDB lineage: Bacteria > Actinomycetota > Acidimicrobiia > Acidimicrobiales > Iamiaceae > JAFBAD01. The sequence continues at coordinate 1,047 of JAFBAD010000146.1, read as the reverse complement.
CCCGCGGTCCGGTTGGCTGTGCCCTGGATGTGCCTCGCGCTGGCGGTGGCGTTGCTCAGCTCGTCGGTGGCGACGCGAAAGACCAAGGGCCCCTGAGCGCGCACGCCTAGCGTCGCTCCCATGCGGGCAACCGAAGGGGCGCGGGCGGTCGCCGCAGCCGGCGCGGTGGGCACGTCTCTCGGGCTGGCCGTCGACGACGTCATCGTCCTCCAGGACTCGACCCGGCTCGCGCTGCGCCTGCTGCCGTGCGACGTGCTCGCCCGGGTCGCGCTGGTCGAGCCGCGCTCGCCCCAGTTCGAGCTCGACCTCGCGCAACAGCTCACGGCGGTGGGTGCACCGGTGGGCACGCTCGAACCACGGGTCGAGCCATGCGTCTACGAGCACGACGGCTTCACCGTCACCCTCTGGACCTTCTACGAGCCGACGAGCCGGCGGGAGCACGCGCCGGGGGAGTACGTGGCCGCGCTCGAGCGGCTGCACGCCGGGCTCCGCGAGATCGACCTGGCGACGCCGCACTTCACGGACCGGGTCGACGACGCTTTGCAGCTCGTCACCAGCCCTGCGCTCACGCCCGCGCTCAGGGAGGCCGACCGGACGCTCCTCGTCGACACGTTGCGAAGCAGGACCCGAGCGATCGGCGACCGTCGGGCGGCCGAGCAGCGGCTGCACGGCGAGCCACACCCCGGCAACCTGCTGCCCGCGCGGCACGGCCTCCTCTTCATCGATCTCGAGACGTGCTGCCGGGGCCCGGTCGAGTTCGACCTCTCGTACGTGCCGGCGCCGGTCAGCGAGCGCTACCCGGGCGTCGACGAGGATCTCCTCTGCGACTGCCGGGTGCTCTCCCTGGCGATGGTGGCGGCGTGGCGCTGGGACGTTCGCGACGACTTCCCGGACGGAGAGCGGGCCGGCCACGAGCTCGTACGAGCGCTGCGCGAAGGCCCGCCTTGGCCGACCCTCGACGATGTGATGCCCTGACCACCGATGACCACACCGACGATCCGCCTCCGCCGGGAGCCACCGAAATTTCGTCACGTGACGGTTTCCCGC
>JAFBAD010000089.1 GCA_019247975.1 Acidimicrobiia bacterium | reverse complement strand
ACCTGGCTGCCGTCGCCGAGGATGTGCAGCGGGTCCTGACCCTTCAGCACCTTCTGCACGAGGTCCGGCACGACGTGGCTCATCGCCAGCTTCACGTTGCCGCTCAGCACCTCGGTCTCGCCGAGCGCGCGGCCCTCGCCGACGCCGACGCAGTTGAACGGACGCACGATCGTGAACGGCAGCTGGTACTGGTCCCACGCAGCGCGGGCGAAGTACTCGACCGCGAGCTTCTGGAACCCGTACGACGACAACGGCGGCGGCACCTCGCGCTCCTGGCCCTCGTACGACGGCCACGTCGGCGTCGACTCGAACACCATCGACGAGCTCAGGTACGTGACCTTCTGCAGCCGGCCGGCGCGGTGCGCCTTGATCGCGGCGTCGCACGACGCGGCGATGATCCGCTCGTTCGTCGCCAACAGGTCGTAGGCGTACGCGTGGAAGTACGAGATCCCGCCGATCATCGCGGCGCCGGCGATGAAGTGGTCGCAGTCGGCGAGCAGGCCGCTCAACAGGTCGGTGTCGCGGCAGTCGCCCTCGACCAACCGGTAGTTCGGGTCGGAGTCGTAGGAGCGGGCCACCGGCCCGTACTTCGAGTGGTTGTCGATGCCGACGACCTCGTGGCCCCGACCCAGGAGCTCCTGGACGACGTAGCCGCCGATGAAGCCGGACGATCCGCTGACCAGGACTTTCACGTGGTTCCAATCATGATGGCGAGGGCATCCTCGGGCCGAAGGCGTAGCGGTACCAGCGCAGGTACCGAGGTATCCACGCGCGCACCTTGAAGTTCGACTGGCCAGTCTGTCGGTCCAGCCAGATCGTCGGTAACTCGGCCACCGGCAGCCGGTGCCGGCGGGCCTTGGCGACCAGCTCGAGGCCCATCTCGAAGCCGGCGTCGGACTCGATGCCGACGTGCTTGATGAACTCGCGGTTGTAGGCCTTGAACGAGTTCGTCGCGTCACGGGTGCCGACCCGCGCGAACAGGAAGAGCGTCAGGCCCGCGGCGCGCGACATGAGCGACTTGAGGAACGGCCCACCGACCTGCTGGCCGCCCTTCACGTAGCGCGACGCAGCCGCGACCACGACGCCCCGCTCCACGAGGTGCGCGAGGTCGTCGATCTGCTGCGGGTCGTCGCTGCCGTCCGCCATGATCACGACGATGATCTCCGCGGTGGAGTGCTCCATGCCGTAGCGGAGCGCGCGTGCCGGACCCGGTCCGTACGTGTTGTGGGTCGGCTTCAGCCGCGGTTCCTTGTCGGCGTACTCGAACAGGTACGAGCACGTCGTGTCATCGGGTGAGTCGTAGACCGCGAACACCTCGCAGGGCGACTTCACCCACTCGAAGAGGCGGTCGAGGAACCCGACGATCTCCTCGCCCTCGTTGTAGACGGGGACAACGACAGATATCGGCACCGTCACGTGCGGACGCCGGCCCCCATGAGGTTCCACATGTCGACGATCGGCACGTCCGTGTCGATCGTGGAGTACTCCCGGTGCGGCGCGCCGATCACGAGCAGGTCGGCCCGGCCGAGGACCTCATCGAGCGGGACGAGTTCCTTGTCGCTCGTGACGTACGGATCGGTGCAGAGCACCTCGTCGGCCCGCAGCCGCAGCAGCCGCTTGAGCTTGTAGCTGAGGCTGTCGCGCGTGTCGTCGGACTCGGCCTTGAACGCCATGCCGAGGATGCCCACGGTCTTGCCCGCCAGGTCGTGGCTCTGCTCCAGCCGGGCCACCAGGTACAGCGGCAGGCCCTCGTTGATCATCATGCTGGCGTGGCCGAGCGTGAAGTTGTTGTTGTTGAACGCGGCCAGCTGCATCGTGTCCTTCAGCAGGCACGGTCCGGCCGCCAGACCCGCGCCGGGCATGTCCATCGCCCGCGGGTAGTCCTGCGCGAGGGCGGCGCGGATGCGCTCGAAGTCGGCGCCGAAGTCGTTGGCGATCATGTACAGCTGGTTGGCCGCTGCGAACTTGATGTAGCGCCAGGTGTTGGTGAAGAGCTTGGCCAGCTCGGCCTCCTCCACCTCCAGCTCGACGATCGACTTGGTGAGCGAGCCGAACAGGTCGGCCGCCCGCTCCTTGGCTGCGTCGGTACGACCCGAGACGATCTGCGGGAGCGAGAACAGCTCCTCCATCGCCTTGCCCTCGGCGATCCGCTCCGGGCAGAACGACACGTCGATGCGCAGCCCGTGGCGCTCGAGCAGCCGCTCGATCATCGCGGTGGTGCCCGGGTACACGGTGCTGCGCAGGACGAGGTGCTGGCCGTCGCGCAGGTGGTCGATCATCAGCTCCATCGCCCGGAGCACGTGGCCCGGGTTCGGGTTGAGGTGCTCGTCGACGGGGGTGCCGACCACGATGATCACGTGCTCGGCGTCCACGACGGACTCCGGCTCGGCCGACAGGTGCAGCCGGCCTGCCGCGAGCACCCGCTCGAGCACCTCGTCGGCCCCGCGCTCGAGGAAGGGCATCTCGCCCGAGCCGACCTGCTCGATCGCCGCCCGGTTGATGTCGTAGAGGGTGACGTCGCGGCCCGAGTCGGCCAACGCCAGACCCAGGGGCAGGCCCACCCGCCCGCATCCGCCGACCACCACCACCGATCCCGGTGCCGTCATCTCACTCCGCCTCCCGGACGGGCTGCCGCGCCCCCCGAACTGGAGATCATGACACGCCGACGGGTTCGGAGAGCAGGCAGGGGACTACCGTGTGTCGCCGGGAGCGGGCTGGAGCGAGATGCGGCTGAAGCGACGACAGGCGGAAGAGGACGTCCCGACGTCCTTCGACGCGATCGAGCGGCCTGCCATCCAGAGCTGGTTCTTCGCGCCTTCGACCTGCCCCGAGGGCCAGATCCCCCTCGAGTTCTGACGACCGATACCGGGAGCGCACATGGCCACCCTCGACGAACGCAAGCACCTCATCAGCGACCTCTGGCTCGACCAGCCCGACGCGCACGACGAGGTCGACCGGCGCACGGTCGACCACGACCTGGCGGCGGCCGACGCGGTCCGCCTGCACCACTTCATCGACAACGGCTACATGATCGCCCCGCTCGGCTTCGGCCCGGAGGTCGGCAACCGCCTGGAGGACGAGGTCGCGGACCTCTGGCGCACCCGCCCGTACGACCTCGCCGCCGCACCGTCCCAGGGCGGTCGCATCTCGTTCCGTGACTTCCCGGACGACAAGCGTGACGTCGGCTACCGCATCGCCGACCTCCACTCCCACAGCGCGACCGCGCTCGAGCTGTACCTGCACCCGGAGATCTTCCGGCTCGTCGAGCTCGTGCTCGATCAGCCGGCCGTCGCGTTCCAGTCGCTCTACTTCCGCTACGGGTCGCAGCAGGCGCTCCACCGCGACCCGATGTTCGTCGTGACCCGACCGGCCAGCCACCTCGTCGCCGCCTGGATCGCCCTCGAGGACATCACCGACGGCAGTGGCCCGCTCCTGTACGCGCCAGGCTCCCATCGCTACCCGTGGCACGAGTTCGAGGACGACACGATCACGCTGTCGGACAAGGGCGGCGGACCGAAGCGCAAGGAGTGGACCGAGGCCCGCAAGCGCATGCTCGAGCACCTCGAGGTGCAGCGCTTCACGTGCAAGGCCGGTGACGTGCTCATCTGGCACGGTGGGCTCCTGCACGGCGGGGCGAAGGTGACCGATCCGCACTCGACGCGACGCAGCTACGTCGTGCACTACAGCTCGGCCGCCAACTACACGCACCGCAAGGCGTCGATGCAGGCGGCCGTCGGACGGCGCGGGCAGCTGAAAGGCGTGTCGGCGACGACCGAGCACATGCTCGAGCGCGACGGTAACCGCGGGCTCGACAACCCGCTCCGCGAGCTGAGCGCCAGGTGACGACGCCGGGGCCGCTTCCCACCTTCCTCATCATCGGGGCGCAGAAGAGCGCGACCCGTTGGCTGCGGTTGAACCTGGGCGAGCACCCGGACGTGTTCACGGCCGCAGCGGAACTGAGCTTCTTCAACGCGCCCGAGCGCTTCGCGAAGGGGACCGAGTCCTACTCGGCGCAGTTCGACGGGTGGGACGGCGAGCGCTTCGTCGGCGAGGCCACGCCCGGCTACATGATGTACCCGCGCCGACGGCGCGAGCGGAGCGCCGTGGCGCGGCGCATCCTCGCGACGAACCCGGACATGCGGCTGCTCGCGGTGCTGCGCAACCCGGTCGACCGCACCTACTCCGCCTACGTGCACCACCTGCGCAAGGGCCGCATCCCCACCGACGTCGACCTGCTCAGCTACGTGCGCAGCGTGCGGCCTCGGGAGGATCCGCTGCACGTGGTCTCCGGCGGCTGGTACCACGCGTCGCTCAAGCCGTTCCACCGCCTCTTCGGCGACAAGCTGCTCGTGCTGCTCCACGACGACGTCAACGACGACCCGGTCAGCGTCTACCGCACCGCGCTCGGCCACGTCGGTGCGGACACGAGCTTCCTGCCGCCCGAGCTCGCCGAGATCCGCTTCGGCAACGTCCCGCCGCGGGAGAGCGGCCTGCGCGACGGCGAGGGCAGCTACAAGCCGCTCACGGTGACGCAGCGCCGCGAGCTGTACGGCTACTTCCGCGACGACATCCGCCGGCTCCAGAACATGCTCGGCCTCGACCTGCACGCCTGGATGCCGCCCTCCAGGTCGGACCGCCGGGCCAACCTGACTACCGCCGCCGGATAGGCACCGTCTTCGTGGCCTTCACGCCCGCGATGCGGTCGTAGGCCTCGACGGTCAGCTCCTTCGCATCGGGCGCGAGCGGCACCGTGCCCTGCATGCCGGCGTAGAGGTTGACCGCGGTGCGGGTGCTCCACGACGCGTCCGACGACACCTGACGGGACAGCAGCGGCACCCACCCCGCACCGGCCTCGGCGAGCACCGCATCCGGCGGACGGCCGTTGACGAGCAGCCAACCCCGCAGGTTGACCTCGGTGTCCGTCGTCTTGCGGTTGAGCTCCTCCCACCCCCGGTACCTCCCGGACATGAGCCGGCCGGTCACGCCCGCGGTGTCGAGCGACATCGCCCGGAGCGTGTCCATGTACTGCGTCACCCGCTGGGCGAACAGGGCCCGACTGTGATCGACGAGCTTGCGGTCGAGGTCGTTGCGCTCGTGCAGCAGCGCGCGGAACTCCGGGCTGCGGAGGTCGTCGTCGCCGTGCTCGGCCGAGGCGTTCGACACGCCGAACCTGGGCAGCCGCAGCCCGAACCGCTCGGACATCAGCGTCACCGACGTGTGGTAGTCCTCGGTCAGGCCGAAGCTGCACCAGTCGAGCACCGCCATGGCCTTGTCGAGGTTCTCCGGGCCGGCGTCCTTGGACGGCAAGCGGTCGGAGAGCTGCTTGACCTGGCCGTTCGCGAGGTCGGGCACCTCGTCGAGGATGGTCTCGGGCTTGACGTTGGTGGCCTTCAAGATGTCATGGCGCTCACGGGTGCTCCGGTGGCGCAGGTGACGGGCGACCGACACCGATCGGCTGACTGGGTCCCGCACGATCGTGAACAGGTTCGGCGCGCCGCCCATCTTCCGTCCCTTGCGGAACGAGACGTGACCCTCGATGAACTCGAAGTCGGTCGGGTCGATGACCGTGTTGTCGTACTTGTGGAGGTCGAGCAGCGAGTGGCGGGAGCCGTAGAACTGCTCGAGCATCGTCTTGAGCGTGAAGCCGCCGGTGCGCGGGATGTGCAGGAAGAACAGCGGGCGCTCGGGATCGGGTGCCCGCAACGGCACCGGATCAGCAGAGCTCGGGAGGAGCTCCAGTCCGCCCACCGTGTTCACAGACATCGAACGATCCTACGAGGCATGCCTCTCTCCTTGATCTCCCACCATGCCGGCCCCTCACCCGGGCCAGCGGGCGCGGATGCGCCCGACCACCGTTGCGGCCGGCGCCGCCGACGAGGTCGTGCCCTCCTGGCGCTTGGCCGCGACGGCCTGCTGCAGCCGGTACACCCGGAGCGGCCGGCCCTCTTCGAACCGCTCGGCCTGGTCGTCCTCGACGTCGTGGGGGATGGCCAGCCCGTTGACCGGCCGGCGGCGCCCGCCCACGATCACGAAGGGCGGACCGGACGGGGCCTGGAGCAGGTCGACCGGCGGGCCCTCGTCGAGCTCCCCGATCACCTCGGCGGTCACCGGCTCGGGCTGGCCCATCTCTGCCGTGAGCAGCGCGCCCACGATCATGCGCGGCACCGGGCGGCGCAGGCTCCCCTCGATCACGAACAGGTCGCCCTCGGGGTCCTGGACCAGGGTCGGTTCGTCCTCGAGCGGACCGGTGCCGTGCAGCTCGTCCAGCCAGTCATGGGTCTCGGTGCGCTCCCGCGCCGCCGGTCGGGCCGGTCGGGCCCGCCGCGGTCCGGCCGGGGTACCGAGCGCGCCCCGCACCCGCCGCTCCACCTTGGACGCGACCGACCTCGGCAGCACCGACTCGATCCGCTGCCACAGCACGCGGACCGTGTTCGCGTCGTTCCCCTTCACGGCCCGCAGCTCCGCGGTGACCTCGGCCAGCTGGGCGTGCAGCTGGCGGTTCACCACCGCCTGCGCCTGCAGCTGGCGCCGCAACCGATCGTCGCTCATCGTCGTGGTTCCCCCTCGGTCGGAGCCGTGGCGCCCGCCGTGGCCGGCTCGGTGTCGTCCGGACGCCGGTAGAGCTCGGCGTAGCGGTGCGCGGTCTCGGCCACCGGGCGCAGCACCAGCTCGTGGGCGGCCTCCGCGGCGCGCAGGATCTCGGGCCGGTGGCGGTCGAGGGCGCGCACGAGCGCCTCGACCGACTCGGGATCGTCGGGATCGACCGTCCAGCCCGCGCCGGACGCCCGGATGCGCTCGGCCAGCGCGCCGTACGACGTGCCGATGACCGGTCGCCCGGCCACGAACGCCTCGGTGAGCACGTGGCCGAAGGTCTCGGCGTACGGCGCCGGCAGGAGCACCACCTGGATGCCGGACAGGTCGAGCAGCTCCGGCAGCACCTCGTTGTCGTAGGTGCCGTGCACGTGCACCCGCGGCGACGGGTCGGCCCGCAGCTTGCCGAAGTGGTGGATCTCGATCGAGGTGTCACCGAGCCGGTCGGCCACCCGGTTCACGACGTCGAGGCCCTTCTTGGGCCAGCCCATGCCGACGAAGCCGACCCGCAGCGGTTCGTCGGTGACGAGCGCCGGGTCGAGTGGTCGGCGGGCCCGATCGACGTCGATGATCGCGCCGTGCTGGATCAGCTCGATGCGGCCGGGGTCGAGGTCGTAGGCGCGCAGCATGTAGTCGGCGGCGCTCTGGCTCGCGAACACCCAGTGGTCGACCACGTCGATGTGGTCGCCCACCGCGCCTCGGAACGCCTCCAGGTCCTCGCGCGCCATCCCCCGCGTCGGCGGCAGGCAGGCGGCGCAGACCTCGAGGTCCTCCGGGATGCCGCACGCGGCCTGGTTGCGGAACAGCAACCAGTGGTTCGGGCAGGCGAGGTAGAGGTCTCGCACGGAGCACACGACCTGGCCGTCGAAGTCCTCGAGCGCGTGCAGCGGCGCGAGCGAGTGGTGGATCAGGTTGTGGATGTGGACCGCGTCGTAGTGGTCGACGTCGAGCACCGCCCGCAGCGTCTCGGCGGCGACGTCGTCGACCAGCTTGTCCACCCGCCCGGCCGCGCCCGGGAAGAGCATCTCGCGCTCGACCGGAGGCCCGTCACCGGTGAACCACATGGTGCGCAGGACGAAGCCCGACTCGACCGGGAACAGGATCGATGCGTCGTACTCGCCGCGCAGCGCCTCGATGAGGGAGCGCAGGTGCTTCTCGGTGCCTCCGAGCGCGCCGGGTGAGCTGTGCAGGATGTGCAGCACCTGGCGCCGGGAGGGATCGCGCGTGTCGAGCGCGAGCTCGAGGGCGGCGAAGGGCACCGCGAGCGGGTTCTCGGTGCGCTCCCGCCGGTTGGCCGGCCGGAAGAAGCCGTACCGGCCGTGCAGGATCGCCGACCCGCGGGCCAGGCCGAGGCGGCGGCTCTCGCCGAAGGACCCGCCGCCGTGGTGGTACACGAACGTCGAGTCCTCCACGACGTGGCGGAAGCCGACGCGCGACGCCCGCAGGCAGAAGTCGACCTCCTCGCCGTAGCCGAGCCCGAACGTCTCCTCGTCGAACCCGCCGAGGACGTCGATGGCGTCGCGGCGCATGAGCATGCAGAACCCGACGCCGGTGATGACGTCGGGACGCAGGCCGAGCGATGCGCGCGCGACGAACTGCGCGCACTCGTCTATGCGGGGCGCGTCACCGGCGAGATCGAACGCGTCGATCACCGAGGCCGGGATCGTGCAGATCGATCCGAAGTTGGTCAGCGGCGTGACCGTTGCGACGTCGTCGGCGGCCGCGGCTTCGACCATGCGATCGAGCCAACCGGCGGTCACCTGCGTGTCCGAGTTCAAGATGACGACGTCGCCCTTGGTCGCGGCGAGGCCGCGGTTGACGGTCCGCACGAAGCCGACGTTCTGCGGGTTGTGCAGGACCCGCACCGGGATCGGGTGGTCCTGCTCGCCGAACTGGTCGACGAACACGGCGACCTCGGGCTGCGGTGAGGCGTCGTCGATCACGAGCAGCTCGATCGGCACGTCGGCGCCGTGGCGGACGACGCTGCCGAGGCAGGCGACCACGTCGTCGAGGCCGCCGTACACCGGCACGATCACCGTCACCGGGACGCTCATCGCGAGCCCCGATCGATCCACCCGAGGAACCGGTTGACCAGCGCGTCGGCAGCCGCCGGCCGTTGCAGGCACTCGGCCGCGGCGGCCGCCTCGAAGGCCAGTGCGTCCCGGGTGGGCAGCTCGTCGACGAGGTGCGAGATCGCGGCCTCCCAGGACGAGGCCTGCTCGGGGCGCTCGACCCGCACGCGGCCCGGTCCGCCGGCCCACCCGGCGGGCACGACGCTCGGCACGCCGAGCACGCCCACCTCGGTGAGCGTGGCCGGTTCGACCCGGAGCCGGGGACGACGGCCGCCCGCCGTGACGAACATCGCCCAGCGGGCGGCGCGCGCCGGCGGCGGCGTGGTGCTCAACCGGCGGACCAGCGGGTGGCCCTCGAGCTGCCGCCCGCCGCCCACCACGTCGACCCGGACCGCAGGGTGCGCGTCCAGCACCGCACGCAGCGCCTGCTCGATCGCGTCGTCCACCACCGGCTCATCGGTCGCGGGGTACCAGGCGATGACCTCGTGGACGGACGGGACCGCGTCCCGACCCGCCGCGGCGAGCGCCCGGTACCGCTCCGCCGCCACCACCGGCGCCACGGTGATCGCGCGGAGCGGGCGGTCGACGCCGGCACGGAGCAGGTCGCGCCCGGCGTCGGTCGGTGCGATCGCCGCGCCGCAGCGGCCGGCGAGATCGACCGCCTCGGCGGTCAGCCGGCCGTCGGCGCCGATGTCGTTCTCGTCGAGCACGAACACGGTCGGCCGGCCGGCTCGTCGCGCGACGAGGTCGCGGGCGGCCGAGTCGCCGGCGACGCCCTGCAGGAGGACGATGTCGGCCGTCGCGGCGAGGGCCGGCGACGACAGGTCGCCGAGCGTCACGTCGACGTTCGCCCGGCCGAGGTGTCCGGCGAGCGCCTCGGCCGCGCGGCGTGACGCGGGCGGGGTCGAGTCGCCGATGACGTAGGTGCACGTGCGCGCGGATGGCCGGTGGTGGACGCCGAGCTTCGGGTCGACCACGTCCCACTTGCGCTGCGGCTCCCGGATCACGACGTTCGGGTCGGGCGCCTCGGGGTGCGGCCCGGCGGCCAGTCGGTGCACCAGCGGCACGAGGTCACGGGCCGGCGCACCTGAACCGAACTGCCCGCGCACCCGGCCGCGCGCCCGACCGATGCGCCACGACACGGTGTCGACGTCGGCGCCGTCGCCGGCTCGCTCGATGACGGTGAGCGTGCGCAGCCCGGTGGCCCAGCGCTCTGCTGCGGCCACCGCCTCGGCGTCCCAGGCGACGACCACGTCGGGCCGGAGGGTGCGCAGCGTGCTCTCCGACGAGCGCGCCGGCCGGACCGTGCGGGAGCGCTCGGCGGGCACCGACGGCAGCGCGAGGCGCGCGTCGACGTCGAGGTCCTGCAGGTCGTCGACGAGGGCCACCGCGTCGGCCCACTCCCCTGGCGCGTCGGTCATCGCGAGCACGAGGACGAGCGGCCGCCAGGGGAACACGGGCCGGCTGTCGCTCGTCGCGTCGTGCAGGCCGTCCGGCCCCGCCGTCGGTGCGGCGCCGGCCACGGCGACTCGGGCTTCGTGGTTGCGGGCGCTCTGCCCGGGAGCGAGCTGGTCGACCGGCGTCACGGTTCGGCACCCTCGTCGCCGACGTCGTCATCGTCGACGTCGTCATCGTCGCCGTCGGGCAACGGGGGCAGCAGCACGTCGACCTGCTTGAGCTTCTGCGCCCGGCGCTTGCGGTGCCACTTGCGGAGCTTCTCGTTGAGCTCGACGTTCTCGGCCCGGGCCCGATCGATCGCGGCCCGGTTGGCGGGCGGGCCGAGCCAGCCCTCGGCCAGCGCCGTGCGCACCGCGGGTCCCACCGCGTCGAGGTCCACCGAACCGCCGCCCCACACCGCCGACGCCAGCTCCATGTTCGGCGACCGCACCGCCACTTCGGACGACGACGACGCGGGCGCCTTGCGGTGCAGGATCGACGGGTCGTGGTGGGCGCGGATCCGCGCGAGCACGTCAGGCCCCGGCTCCGGCAGGCCGAGGTGGGCGGCCAGCCGGAGCGCGGTCGGCTCCGGCCGGTCGGTCAGGTCGTCGAGCGAGACGACGAGGGCCGGCTCGGTCGTCGCTGCGAACAGGTAGCGGAGCCACAGCGCCGCGCCCTGGGCCGGGTCCATGCCGTTGCGCCGCGCGAGCGACGCCGCCACCTCCCCGGGTTCACGCACCACGACCACGGTGGAACGGATCGGCACCACCGTCCGCCAGAACGGGTGGAGCAGGCAGAGGCGCGGCTCCTTGCACCCGGCGCGACACGCCGTCCCGCGGGCGAGGTCGCGGGCGACGATCTCGGCGGCCCGCTCGCGGAACGGGTCGAGCGTCGGGTCGAGCGCCCAGTCCCCGGTGAGGAGCGGCGGCTGGTCCCACGCACCGCCCAGGTGGGCGAGCAGCTCGTCGTCGAGCTCCTTGACCCACCGGTTCTCCCAGTAGCCCGAGGGGTTGTCCGGGCCCGGCCCCATGAGCGCGCCCTCGTCACCGAGGCTCACGCCGAGCAGGTTCACGACGCGGGCGAGCAGCGACGTGCCCGAGCGGTGCATCCCGGTGATGCAGACCAGCTCGTGGAGCGGATGGTCCGGCGCGCTCACGCCTCGTACCCGGAGTCCTCGAACATCTTCTTGCCCGCGTCCGAGCGCGCGAAGTTGATGAAGCCGGTCGCGACCTCGCTGCCCTCGATCGGGATGGCGCTGTAGGTCACGACGAGGTTGCCGGTCAGCGGCACGCGGATGCGGTCGATCCTGTTGCCCCGCAGGTAGCCGGCGAACGATCCGGGCACCAGCGCCCCGGCCAGCTTCTTGGCCGCGACCTCGTCGACCAGCGTGTTGCCGCAGTCCGCCGCGGCCTTCTCGTTGATCGGGACGGTCAGGTCGGTGGGCGACGATTGGCTCGCGGCGAGCATGTAGGGCGGCGTGCAGATCATGTCGGGTCCGGGCGGCTTGCCCAGGTCGTCGACGGTCTTGACGCCGCCGGGGTTGCCCTTCGGCACCGCGAGCACCAGCGCCTCACGGGCGAGCCTCGTCGAGCTCGGCAGGTTGTGGTCGTACGCCCCGAAGTCCGAGATGCTCTGGGCGTCGGAGATGAACACCCCGCCGGGCGCGCCCCCGAGGATGCGGAACATCGACAGCCGGGGCGCCTCGTTCACCAGGTTCACATCGGCCTGTGGGTTCTGCTTCATGAAGCCCCGCACGAGCCGGGTGCCGACCGCGGTGAGCTCGGGCGGCGCGTAGACGGTGAGCGACCCCGACACGGTGGGCCCACCGGCTGCGCCCGGGGAGGGCAACGTGACGGTGGGACCCGGGCTGTCCTCGTTGATCGGGGCGTCCGGGTTGGAGCACGCCACGACCCCGACCACCAGCACGGCCAGGAGCACCGGGCCCCAGCAGCGACGGATCACGGTGCCGCTCCCGGACCTCAGCGCGTGGTCGTGGTGGTCGTCGACGACGACGAGGTCGTGGTCGATCCACCCGATGACGACGGCGTGGACGACGGCGTCGAGGAGGGCGACGACGAACCGTTGGCCGGCACCACGACGTCCTGGCCGTCAGGGAGGATCCAGAACGTCACCTTGCCGGAGTTGATCGCCTGCAGCTTCGTGTACTCGGGCCCTGCGTTCTTCAGCGCCTCCGCGATCGCGTCGACCGCCTCGGCCTGCTTCTTGTTGGCCTGCACCGCTTCGTACGCCGACGACACCGACATCGGGATGTCGATGCGCTTGATGAAGAACGTGATCGGGTTGCACTTGCCACCCGGGAAGTAGTCCGGACCGCAGAAGTACTCCTGCCCGAGCGACTCCTTGAGCTGCACGGCGATGGTCTTGCGCACCGCGGTCTGGATGTCGGTCAGCACCTTCGAGCTGCCGAACAGCTCGTCGACCGTGTAGCGCCGGGTCTCCTGTTGGATCGCGCTCTCCATCTGCTGGCGGAGCGTGTCCTGCAGCATGTTGTTCCAACCGGCCGTCGTGTAGGCCGAGTACTTCAGGCCGAGCTGCTCGTGGAAGGAGCGGAGCCGGTCGATGTTCAGCTTGAAGAAGGCGGCGACCTGGTACTGCACCTGCACCCGGTCCTCGGTCGGCGCGGTGATCGAGTCCGACCCGTTCGTCGAGCCCTGCGACGGCGTCTTCGAGACGATGTAGTTCTGCTGGTCCGACGGATACAGGTACAGCGAGTCGAACAGGCCGTTGACGAACAGCCCCGAACCGGGCTGGATGATCCGCTGGAAGTGCACGCCTTCGATCGGACCGCCTCCGTAGCTGATCCCGACCCGGTTCCGCGGCGTCTTGCGCACGCTCGACAGCAGCGTCGGCGCCGCCGCGAGGACGAGCACGATGACGATGATCAGCGGGATCAGACCCCAGCGGCGCGGTGAGGTCCGCTCCCGGCGGGGTCGGCGCGGTCCGGAGGACTCGCGGCCGCCCGCGGGCAGCGTCGGTGCGGCACCGAGCGCGTCGGCCTCCGGCCGCGCGCCCGGCTGTTGGTCGTCAGCCATGCATCTCTCGCAATCTGCCGGAGCTCCGGCGGCTACGGGTCACTCGTCGTCGATGCCCTCGAGCGCCTCGATCCGGCAGTAGCGCATGTAGCTCGCTACGACCTCGTCGGGATCGCCGAACTCGACGACCTTCCCCTGGTGGAGCCACAGCGCGTGGGTCGCCATCATCTTGACCGTGCTGAGGCCGTGGGTGACCAGCAGGATCGTGCGACCGGCACCGCACAGGTCCGCCATCTTGTCCGCGGTGCGCTCCTTGAACTTGCTGTCGCCGGCGGCCAGCGCCTCGTCGATCAGCAGCACCTCGGGGTCGAGGTGAGCGGCCACCGCGAAGGACAGCCGGGAGCGCATGCCCGACGAGTAGCCCTTGACCGGGAAGTCGATGTACTCGCCGAGCTGAGCGAAGTCTGCGATCGACTCGGTCAGGTAGGCGAGGCGATCCTCGGACAGGCCGACCGCGAGGCCGCCGAGGCGGATGTTCTCGCGGCCGGTCATCTCCTGGTTGAACCCGACGCCCATCGACAGCAGCGTCGAGATGCGGCCGCGCACCGTCACCCGCCCCTCGGACGGGGCGAGGATGCCGGCGATCGTGCGCAGCAGCGTCGACTTGCCGGCGCCGTTGCGGCCGATCACGCCGAGCACGCTCCCCTTCGGGACGGTGAAGGAGATGTTCCGCAGCGCGGGCACGATGCGCTGCGGCGGCTCGTCCAGGCGCAGCAGCTCGCGCACGCTCGACTTGAGCGACGACTCGCCCACCCGCACCCGGTAGCTGGCCGAGATGTTGTCCACCTCCACCGCCGGGCGGATCCCGTTGGTGCTCACAGCCGCATCGCGAACGCGCGCTCGTGGGACAGGAAGGCCCGGGTGCCGATGGCGAAGACGATGATCGACCAGCCGAGGGCCTGCAGCAGCGAACCGCCTGGCGGCATCCCGCCGGCGATCACGGCCCGGTAGCAGACGAACAGCGCGTAGAACGGGTTGAACGCCAGGATCCGCTGCAGCGTCGGCGACAGCGTCGCGGTCGAGAAGATGACCGGCGTGGTGAACATCAGGATGCGGGTGACGTAGGTCAGCGCGTTCGTCATGTCGCGGACGAACACGGTGATCGTCGCGATCAGCATGGCGAACCCGATGTTGAGCACGGTCTGGATGGCGAGCAGCAGCGGCAGCGTGGCGATGCCCGCCCCGATCGGCTGCTGGCAGACGAGGTGGATGACCACGTACACGCACAAGCTCGGGACCAGGCTGACCAGGCCCTCGTAGATCGACGCCAGCGGCAGCATGGCCCGCGGGAACGACGAGTTGAGCATGAGGTTCTTGCCCGAGAGGATCGAGCGGCCGCCCTTGTTCAGCGCGGTCATCGTGAGGCTGAACATGAACACGCAGAAGATCAGCGCGCAGAGTTCGGCCTTGCCCCGGTTGCCGCCGCGCAGCACCGTGATCAGGAAGAAGTAGATGGCCGCCTGGAACATCGGGTCGAGCACGGCCCAGAGCTGGCCGATGACCGCGCTGCTGCGCTTGCCCCGGATCTCGGCCCGGGCCATCTCACCGATGAAGCTGCGTCGCTCCCACAGGTCGCTCAGGTAGGGCCGCAGCGCCGGCATCTCGGCCGAGTGCGGCTCGAAGACGTACTCGACATCGCTGTAGGCCCGTACCGAGGTCGCCCCGGGCGCCTCGGTCGCCGTCACCCGACGTCGCGGTCGAGCGGGTGCGGCTCCTGCTCGAGCGCCTTGAGCTCGGCGGCCCTGACCATCTCGGCCACCTCACGTTCCATCGTCATGTTGCGCACCTGCCGGACCCGGCCGGCCGGACCCGTCCGCTCGCTCTGCACCATCTCGATGAGCGGCACCCGGTTCGCGTCGTTCGCCGCTTCGGTGATCGGCGCCTGGATGGGTCCGAGATCACGGAGCTGGAGCTCGAGCGCCCGGGCCGCCTCGCTGGCCGTGATGTCCTCGCCCTTGAGGGTGGCGCTGGCCACGACCGACAGCAGGGAACGGACCCCTTCGTCGGCCTCGAGGAAGAGGTCTTCGATGGCGGCTCGGTCCCACGGCTCGCGCGACGTCTTGTTGATGAGCCTGACCACGTGCTGCATGACCTCGACCACGTGCTCCTCCGGCACGGGCACCATCACGTACTGCATCGATCCTCCCGAGAGTGCGCGTGAAAGGGTACTCGCCGCTCCTCGCCACCAACCATCGGCCGGAACGCCCCCACATCACGTCAAACGCCAGAAACTCCGGGTGTCCTACCCGGCCCGGACCAGGCGTCCGGGCCGCGCACCGGTGGGCTCACCGTCGGTGAAGGTGACCTCACCTGCCACCACGGTCGCCTCGTAGCCGTCGGCCCGCTGGACCAGCCGGCGGCCGCCGGCGGGCAGGTCGTGGGTCATCTCGGGGGCCCGGAGGCGCAGGCCGTCGAGGTCGATCAGGTTGAGGTCGGCCCGCTTGCCGGGCTCGATCGTGCCCCGGTCGGCCAGCCCGTAGGTGGCCGCGGTGCGACCGGTCTGCAGGTGGATCGCCCGCTCCAGGCCGAGCCGGGGGCCGCGCGAGCGGTCCCGCACCCAGTGGGTGAGCAGGTAGGTCGGGAAGGACGCGTCGCAGATCAGGCCGCAGTGGGCGCCGCCGTCGGAGAGGCCGAGCACCGTGCGGGGGTGGTCGAGCATCGACCGGATCGCCTCGTGGTCGTGGTCGACGTAGCTGGCGAGCGGGGCGAACAGGAACGCCTCGCCGTCCCGCTCGAGCAGCCAGTCGAGCGCCACCTCCTCCGGTGCGACGCCCCGCCGCTCGGCCTCGGCCGCGATGCTCGCCGACGCCGGCGGCTCGTAGTCCGGCGGGTCGCCGAGCCGGAAGATCTGGTCCCAGCGGGTCATGAGCGCGATCGCGACCACGTTGCCGGTCGACGGCTGCTCGCCCAGCAGCGCCGCCCGCACCTCGGGTGTGCGCAGCTCCGCGACCCGCTCGGCCAGCGGCCGGTCGGCCAGCGCCCGCATGGTCGGGTGGGTGATGAAGGGGTGCAGCGACGACCGGAGGCCGAACAGCATCCCGGTGGGCCGGCACGAGACCTGCGGGACGACATCGAGCCCGTCGGCCGCCATCGACTCGGCCTCGGCCAGCGCGTCG
>JAFBAD010000289.1 GCA_019247975.1 Acidimicrobiia bacterium | reverse complement strand
CTCACCTACCTGCAGCGCCTTCCGGTCGACGTCGTCAAGATCGACCAGTCGTTCGTCAGCGGCCTCACCCCCACGGCCCGCCGGGCCGAGGACGACCGCGGCACGATCGCCAAGGCGGTCATCGGGATCGCACACGCACTCGGGCTCGTCGCGGTGGCCGAGGGCGTCGAGAACGAGGAGCAGCTCGAGGTGCTCCGCAGGCTCGACTGCGACCTCGCGCAGGGCTACCTGTACTCCGAGCCCGTCGACGCGGAAGGGTTCAGCGCGTACCTGCGGGACCGTCGCGCCGAGGACTGAGCCTCGGTAGCTGCAGCAGCACCGACTGCAGCAGCAGCTCCTCGGACGGGTTGCGGATGAGCGCCTCGATGGCGCGCTGCAGCGCCTGCAGCGCGCCGACGACCTCGGCCGGGTCGGCCGTCGTGGGCAGCTCGGCCCGGTAGCGCTCCGCGAGCTCCTCGAACCCGAGCCGCAGCTCGTCCATCCGGAGCCGCCGGGCAGCACGGCGCTGCCGGGTCTCGAGGTCGCGCTGGCCCGAGCCGCGCTGGCCGTACCGCTCGACCCGCTCCTGCACTTCGGCGGCTTCGCGCGCCTGCGCCTCGGCGAGCGGCGCGCCGGCGTCGTCGATGCTCGCCCGGATCTCGTCGACCAGCGTCGCCACGACGTGGCCGGTGCCGTCGAGGCGCTCGGGGATCTCCCGCCAGAGCCGCATGCGCAGTGCGAGGCGGTCGTCGGAGACGAGCAGCCGCGCCCGGTCGAGCGTGCCGTGGGCCGCCGCGGCGGCCTCCTGCGCACGCGCCGGGTCGGCACCTTCGGCCACGAGCGCGTCGCGGATGACGTCGTCGGAGAGCGGCGGGAAGTCGACCCGGGCGCAGCGGGAGGCGATGGTGACGAGGTCGGGCGTGACCTCGTCGGCCAGGATCACGAAGTAGGTGCCGGGCGGAGGCTCCTCGATGGTCTTCAGCAGCGTCGCTGCCGCAGGCGGGCTGACGAGGTGGAACTCGTCGAGCACCATCACCTTGCGGTCGCCCTCGGCCGGGCTGAGGCTGGCCCGCCGCACGATCTCGCGCGCCGCCTCGATCGGGATCGCCGCGCCGGTCCGCTCCACGATGAGCAGATCGGGGTGCTGCTCCGCGAGGGCGAGCCGTCGGTGGCGCGCCGCGTCCTCCTCGCTCGCGCCGGCCGCGAACAGCTCCGCGGCGAACGCACGCGCCGCCGAGCGCCCGCCCGCACCGGACGGTCCCACGAAGAGCCACGCGTGCACCGGCCGTGCCACCGCCGCCCGCAGCGCGGCGACCGCGGCGGGTTGGCCGACCACGGTGGACCAGGCGTCGGGCTCAGCCATCGGTCAGCTGCAGGCGCTGCCGCGCGACCGACGCGATCGTCGCCGCCAGCGCGTCGACCGCGCGGTCACCGTCGAACACGACCCACCGAGCCGGATCGGCCTCGGCCATGGCCCGGAACCCGGCCCGGACCCGCTCGTGGAAGGCGCGACCGGTCGACTCGAGCCGGTCGAGCGGCCGTGCGAGCCGCTGCGCGGCGACGTCGGGCGGCACCTCGAGCAGCACGACCAGGTCGGGGACGAGCCCGTCGCCCGCCCACCGCGAGAGGTCGCCGATCTCGGCCGGAGGGAGCCCGCGGCCGTAGCCCTGGTAGGCGACCGACGAGTGCAGGAACCGGTCGGTGACGACGTGGCGGCCCGACTCCAGCGCGGGCCGGATGACCTCCTCGACGTGCTGGGCCCGGGCCGCCGCGAACAGCAGCGCCTCGGCCCGCTCACCGACCGCGACGCCGTCGGGCGCGAGGACGAGGTCGCGCAGGTGCTCGCCGAGGCCGGTCCCACCGGGCTCGCGCGTGAGGAGCGCGTCGAGCGACGCAGCGAGCAACCCGGCCTGGGTCGACTTCCCCGTGCCCTCACCGCCCTCGAACGCGATGAACCGCCCGCGCCCGTTCATCGCCCGCTCACACGTCGGCCGGCGTTCGGCCGTGGGGTGAGACGCCGCCGGTGACGGTCTGGGACGGCGTCGGTTCGATCGCGGAGCGCAGCGAACGGATGGCGATCGCGGAGGCGCCGAGGATGATCCCGCCGGCCAGCCAGAGCGTGATGCGCACGCCGGGCACGAACACCGACACGTTGCGGATGGCGAAGCGGCTGTCGTTGAACAGCGCGTCCGAGCCGTGACCCAGCAGGCTCGCCAGGATCGGCGCGAACGCGAACGCGACGAGCACGCACATCCGAACGAGCGTGTACAGCGCGGAGAACGTGCGACCGCGCAGCTCGTCGCTCACGTTCTCGTGCAGGAGCGTGAACCCGAGCACGTACACGCTGCCCGTGCAGATCCCCAGGACCCCGACGGCGAGCAGCGCGAGGCTCAGCCACGAGACCGACGCCGCGACGATCAGGCTGGCGCCCGCGACCACGAGCGCACCCGAGAACACCCGCTCCTTCGGAACCCGCTTCTGCAGCACCGACACGACGAGGATGCCGATCGCCACGCCGAAGCCGAGCGCGGTGGTGAGCAGACCGAAGCCGGGGCTGCCGGCGCCGAGCACCTCGTTCGAGAAGACCGGGCCGAGCGGCACGAGCATGCCGCCACCGATGAGGCCGACGGCCAGCCCGACGTTGACCGCCCGCACGACCGGGTTGGCGAAGATGAAGCGCCACCCTTCCTTCAGCTCGGAGAAGGCCTGGGTCCACTCCGCCCGCCCGCCCTCGTGCGCGGCCTCACGCTGGTGGCGGCTCAGGCGCGGGAGCGCGAGGCGCCAGATGATCGTCGCCGAGAAGACGAACGTCAGCGAGTCGAACCAGAACGCCACCGACTCCTGCCTGATCCCGAGCCAGCCGAGGGCGTCGATGTGGCCGAGCTCCTTCGCCACGGTGGCCAGCAGCGCGAACACGAGCGATGCGAACGGGAACGTGCCGTAGGCCGCGATGAGCGAGAGCGAGTTGGCAGTGGTCAGCCGGTCCTCGGGCACCAGGTTCGGGACCGACGCCTCCTTGGCCGGCGACCACATGAGCGTGCACACCTCGAGCACCAGCGACGCGATGAGGAGCTGCCACACGTGCGTGATGAACGGGAGCAGGGCGAGCATCCCGGCCCGGGTGAGGTCGCAGGTGACCATCACCTTCTTGCGGTCCCAGCGGTCGACCAGGACGCCGGCGGCCGGCCCGAGGAAGAGGCCCGGGACGATGCGGGCCGACATCACGAGGCCGACCGCGGTCTCGGGCGAACCGGCGCCGATCCGGGTCGCCGCGGCCGCGATCGCGAGGAACCCCATCCAGTCGCCCATCGACGACACGACCTGGGCGTTCCACAGCCGGAAGTACATCCGCGAGCCGAAGAACCGTTCCCGATACGAGCTCGGGCGCTCCTTCGGACCTGCTCCCTCCGGCACGGCGCGACGATAGGGGATGGTCCGGCAGAAGCGGCGTGATCAGGACTTCTTGGACGCCTTCTTGGCCGGGGCCTTCTTCTTGGTCGCCTTCTTCTTCGCCGCCTTCTTGACCGCCCGCTTCTTCTTCTTGGCCGGACCTCGGGCGCGGCGGTCGGCCAGCAGCTCGGCCCCCCGCTCGGTCGTGATCGTCTCGACCGAATCGCCGGTCCGCAGCGAGGCGTTCGTCTCGCCGTCGGTGACGTACGGACCGAAGCGCCCGTCCTTCACGACCATCGGCTTGCCGCTCACCGGGTCGTCGCCCAGCTCCTTGAGCGGCGCCGTGACCCGCTGACCCCGGCCCCGCTTCGGCTCGGCGTAGATGCGCATCGCCTCGTCGACGGTGACCGTGAACAGCTGGTCCTCGTTCTCGAGGCTGCGGCTGTCGCTGCCCTTCTTGAGGTACGGGCCGTAGCGGCCGTTCTGCGCGGTGATCTCCTCGCCGGACTCGGGATCGTTGCCGACGACGCGCGGCAGGCTCAGCAGCCGCAGCGCGTCCTCGAGGGACAGCGACTCGAGGTCCATCGTCTTGAACAGTGACGCGGTCTTCGGCTTCTCCTTCGACCCGTCCACCAGCTCGCCGAGCTGGACGTAGGGCCCGTAGCGCCCGGGCTTGGCGTAGACGGTGAGGCCGGTCTCGGGATCGGCGCCGATCTCGCGATCGCCGCGGGGCGCCGACAGCAGCTCGATGGCCTTGTCGACGCTCAGCTCGTCGGGCGCGATGTCGTCGGGCACCGACGCGGTGTCGTCACCCCGCTTGACGTAGGGCCCGTAGCGGCCGGGCTTGACCACGACCATGTTCCCGTCGGCGTCGACCCCCACCGGGATCGTGTTGATCTCCGCCGCGTCGATCTCGTCGAGGCCCCGGTCGACGAGGACCTTCAGGCCGGCGGGCCCGTCGCTCTCGCCACCCACGTGCTCGTCGTCCTCGCCGAACCAGAACCGGTGCAGCCACGGCTCCCGCTCGACGTGGCGTGAGGCGATCTCGTCGAGCTCGTCCTCCATGCGGGCGGTGTAGCTGTAGTCGACCAGATCGCCGAAGTGCTCCTCGAGCAGCTTCACGACCGCGAACGCGGTCCAGGTCGGGACGAGCGCAGTGCCCTTCTTCCAGACGTAGCCGCGGTCCTGGATCGTCTGCATGATCGACGCGTAGGTCGACGGCCGGCCGATGCCGAGCTCCTCCAGCCGCTTCACCAGCGAGGCCTCGGTGTACCGGGCCGGCGGGCTCGTGCTGTGGCCCTTCACCTCGAGCTCGGGCTCCGGGAGGTCGTCGCCCGCGGTGAGCACGGGGAGCACCGACTCGCGGTCCTCGAGCTCGGCCGACGGGTCGTCGGACCCCTCGACGTAGGCCCGGAGGTAGCCGGGGAAGGTGATCGTGCGTCCCGACGCGGCCCACTCGGTCGGCGTGCCCTCGCGGGTGGCCGCGCCGATGCGGACCGAGACGCTCTGGCCGCGGGCGTCGGTCATCTGCGACGCGACGGTCCGCTTCCAGATGAGGTCGTACAGGCGCATGTCGTCGCCGCGCAGCTCGCTCGCCAGCGACGCCGGCGTGCGGAACGTCTCACCCGAGGGCCGGATCGCCTCGTGCGCCTCCTGCGCGTTCTTGACCTTGCGGGTGTAGGTGCGCGGCGCGTCAGGCACGAACTCGGGCCCGTACAGCTCGCGCGCCTGCGTCCGGGCGGCGGTCAGCGCGGTGTCGCTGAGCGTGACCGAGTCGGTCCGCATGTAGGTGATGTAGCCCCGCTCGTAGAGGCCCTGCGCCACCCGCATCACCTGGCTGGCGCTCATGCGCAACCGGCCGCCGCCCACCTGCTGGAGGGTGGACGTGATGAACGGGGGCTTGGGCCGGGAGCGGTAAGGGGACTCGTCGACGCCCTCGACGGTGAAGGCGGCGCCGTCGAGGTCGGCCACCAGCTGCTGGGCGGCG
>JAFBAD010000192.1 GCA_019247975.1 Acidimicrobiia bacterium | reverse complement strand
AGCAGGCCGCCGGACGAGGAGACCCGCCGGCCGTGGATGTCCGGCCTGGAGAGCGACGTGCTCGAGGTCGTGTCCCACACCACGAGCCAGCTCGTACCGTCCCATGCGACGTCCGGGTCGGCCTCGTTCCTGTTGGTCGCGGTCGAGATGGGGAAAGGGTTCCCGATCGACGTCGTGTCCGGCGCCATGATCCGCCCGTAGATGTCCGACCCGGAGCCGACCGGCTGCGTCCAGACGACGAGCGTGACCGACCCGTTGTACGACAGGCTCGAGCTGTCGCTGCCGTCGGAGGCCGAGACGCTCTGGCCGCCGACGAAGGTCGGTCCGGTTGCGGCATCGGCCCGACCGCCGAGCACGACCAGCGTGGCCGCCACCAAGGCGGCGGCGGCAGCCACGGTGCGGATGCGGTGTGCGTACGTGTGCACGTTCCCCCTACTTGGCCCCGGTGGAGACGGCGTACGAGTCGATCCCGTTCATGTTCGGATCGGTCGACTGGAACGCCAGCGTGTAGGTCCGCGCCGTCTTCGTACCGTTGGTCAGGGCCGGGTTGAGGTTCTCGCCATCGTTGGTGATGTCGACGATCCCGTTCGTGTCGAGCACCGTGCCGTCGGTACGTATCCGGGCCAGCCCCAGATCGCCGGTGCCGTTGCGCCGGTCCTGCCACATGGCCAGGAACAGGCCGTTGTAGGCCACCGTCGGCTCGTCCTGGGTGCCAGTGGCGCGAGCGACGACGAAGCCGCTGAACGGCCAGTTGGTCTCGTTCGAGGCGTCGATGCGGGTTGCGTGGATGTCCTCGTCGATGCTGTTCGACGCTTCGGACGTGTAGACGACGAGGAGCGTCTTCCCCGCCGACGCGATCGACGGTTCGGTGGACGGGTAGTCCCCGCTGGTGCCGATCACCCCGAGCAGCGGCGTCGAGAACTGGCCGGGGATCCACGCGTCGGCCCAGATCTCGGAGCTCGACCCGTTGACGTAGTCCGCCTCCCAGACGGCGACGAAGGCGGTGCCGTTCCACGCGACGTCGGGCAGCACGTCGTCGGCGGTCGCGAAGTCGGTGGTGTCGTCACTCAGCCGGACGTTGGTCGCGTCCATCAGCCCACCGGAGGAGCTCACCCGCCGGCCGTAGATGTCACCGTCCGTCGTCGAGAGGTTCCGGTCGTCCTCCCACACCACGAAGAACTGCCCGTTCGGCCCGGCGGTGACCGCCGGGTTCTCGTTGTACCCGGTCCCGGTCGCGATCGCGATCACGGAGCCGACCAGCGCGCCGGCCTTCGACACCCGCTGCCCGAGGATTTGCGTGTGGGCGGTCGAGACCCCCTGCTCCCAGACCACCAGCCAGCTCGACCCGCTCCAGGCGACGTCCGGCAGGAAGTCGTTGGCCGCAGTCAGTGAGATGCGAGTCGCCGCGGTCACCGTCGAGCTGTTGTCCGACGAGACCAGCCGGCCGTAGATGTCGCCCTTGTTGCCCTCGCCGGAGCGCTTCTGCCACACCACGAGGGAGTTGGTCCCGTTCGACGCGACCGACGGGTCGAAGGCCCCCTTGGGTGCGACCGAACCGTCGTCGAGCGGCACCGGCCGGCCCGATGCGTGCACCGGCGAGGACCACCCGACCAGCGACATGGCCACGACTGCGACGACCGGACCGATCCGACGACTCCAGTTCCCCATGGAGCTCAGTCGATCACGAGCCGCGGCACGCGGAATCGGGTGAACCCCTATTCGATCCGATCGTGCCCTCACCTACTTCGGCGACGGCGCGAGCCCGAGCGCCTGGATGCCCGTGGTCTCCGTGTCTGGGTTCACCTCCCACGCGAGCGTGAAGGTCTCGGACTTGCTGCTGCCCTTGGTCAGATCGGGTGACCCGTTCTGGGTGAAGTCGTTGGTGATGAGGAAGCCGCCTGGATCCTGCACCGTGCCATCGGAGCCGATGCGCGAGCCCCAGATCTCCGCTTTCCCGTTGCGCCGATCAACCCAAGCCGCAACGAACCGACCGTTGAACGCGACCGTCGGGAAGGTCTGATCACCGGACGCCTTCGAGACGAAGAACGGCTGCGGCTGTGAATCGTTCTCGTCGAACCGGGAGGCGTAGATGTTCCGCCCACCGCCGGCCGGATCCTCGTAGGAGTACACGAGCAGGAACTTCCCGCCCCCCGACGTGATCGACGGTTCGTGCGCGGTGAAGTTGTCCGTGCCGCCGAGGCCCCCCGGTCCGGGGTTGTTCTCGTAGACCCGCTCACCGGCAGAGGTGAAGGCCGCCGCCAGGATGGAGCCGGCCTGCTGGACCTCGTTGAACGCCTCGTAGACGACCATGTAGAGGTGCCCGTTCCACGCGACGTCCGGCACGCCCTCCTGCTGGACCAACACGGGCGCAGCGTTCGAATCGAAGCTGACTCGCAGGTTCGTGCCGTCGAGCAGGCCCCCCGTCGACGTGATGCGCCGCGCGTAGATGTCATCACCGGTCGTGTCCTCGTTGCGGGTGTCCTCCCACGCGACGAGGAACTGCCCGTTCGGCCCGGCCGCGACCGCCGGCTCCCGCCGATCAGCAGTGGATGTTGCTTTGGCGATGGCGAGCTCCGACCCGAGGAGCGCGCCGTCCTTCGACACCCGCCGGCCGTGGATCTCCTGGTGACCGGACGCGAGCCCGGTCTCCCACACCACGAGGAAGCTCGAGCCGTTCCAGGCGACGTCGGGCAGGTACTCGTCGGCCGCCCGGAGCGAGATGCGCACCGTGTCGATGTGCGACTCGCTGGCGTCGGTCGCGGTGAGCCGGCCGTAGATGTCGCCGACGCCGTTCTGCCCGTGGCGCTTCTCCCACACGACGAGCGTCTCGGCGCCGTCCGAGGCGACGGCCGGCGTGTAGTTGCCCACCTCGTCGGCGATCGTCGCAGTGCCGGTTCGGCCGAGGCCGCCGGCTGCTTCGGCACGACCACCGGCGGCGGCCAGAGCGGCGATGACGACCATCACGACGACGACGACCCGTTTCCCCATGGCGACAGTGCACCACGGAACCGACGGCCCGGGAACCGGGTGATCCCCTGTTCGGTCGAGACACCCCGATTTCGCTGCTACTTCGGCGACCACTGCACCCCGATCGCCCCGACGCCGGTCGGTGAGGCCGACGGCTCGTCGGTGTAGATCAGGCTGAACGTCGAGGCCTTGGCACCGCCGGGGGCCAGCACCGGCCCGACGTGGTGCTCATCGGCATCGTCGAGCGGCACTGCGTGGTCGTCGAGCACGGTGTCGTCGCTCTTGACCCGCGCGGCCGACAGCCGGTTCGAGCCGAGCGCGTCCGCCCAGGCGACCAGGTACACACCGTTGAACCCGATCGCGACGTCACCCCGGAAGCCCGTCCCCTGGTGGATCGGGAACCTCGTCTTGGCGAACGCGTTCGTCACCCGGATGCCGAAGATGTCCGTCCCAGTTTCGGAGTGGTCGGCGCTCGCCACCAGGAAGTCGTGGCCGTCGGACGCGACCACCGGGAAGTTGACGCCGATGCCGACCGGGCTCAGCAGCCCGCTGTGCAACAGCGAGCCGTTCGCGGCCCGCTGCGAGGCGGCGGTGCGCGCGTACCGGCCCATACCGGTGCCGAAGCCGCTCGCATCCCACACGACCAGGTAGGACGAGCCGTTCCAGGCCACATGGCTGCCCTCGTCGTTCGTGCTGGCCGACGCCGGGTCGATGCTGAGCCGGGTGCCGGCGCTCCCGACCGGCGTTCCCGCCGACGTGACCCGCCGGCCGTAGATGTCGCCGTAGGTGATGCCCTGGACGGTGACGTGATCGGTCCACGTGACGTAGAAGTCGCCGTTCGCACCCGCCGCGACCGCCGGGTCCGCCTCAGCTCCGCTCGCGATCGTGAAGGTGTCGCCGACCCGCTGACCATCACCCGAGACCCGTTGCCCGACGACCGGTCCGTAGCCGGAGGAGCCGTCGTCCAACCACCACACGACGAGCCAGCTCGAGCCGTTCCACGCCACCTTCGGCCCGAGCGGATGGCTGAACGCGGACGACGAGATCGAGAAGGCATCGCCCTGCGACGTGGTGTCCGGTGCGAGCAGGCGCCCACGGACGAGCGCCCCCGGCTTCCTCGGCTGCGTCCAGACCGCGAGGGTCTTGGTGCCGTTGTACGACAGACCGCCGGCGAAGCTGCCGACATAGGGCGCGACCTCTTGGCCGCCGACGAACTTCGGCCCGCTCGCCGCGTGCGCAGCGCCGCCGCCGAGCACCACGACGGTCGCGACCACGAGCGCCGCCGCTGCGGCGAGGCGTTGCACGTTGCTGGCCACCGTTCCCCTCCTCACTTGGGTGCCCACCGCAGACCGACCGCCTCGGTGCCGGTCACGTAGTCGCTCCGCTCGACGCTGTAGAGCAGGGCGAACGTCCCCGGCTTCGGTCCACCCGGTGCCACCGAGTCGTAATGGTCCCATCCGTCGCTCCCCGACGTCAGCTGCACCCCGTCCGGGTCCGCCACGGTGAGGTCGGTCTCGACCCTCGTCCCCCAGAGGTGATCACCCGCTCCCGTCCACGTCACGAGGTAGCTGCCGTTGAACGCAATGGCGGTCTCGTTCCCCTGGTGGTCGGCGATCAGGAACCGCGTCGTTGCGAACGCGGCGGTCACCCGAACGCCGTACACATCGGTCTCCGACGGCGTGAGGTCGCAGCTCACCACCAGGAAGTCGTGGCCGTCCGACGCCACCGCCGGGAAGTTGGACCCGGTGGGCGTCGCCGACAGCGCGCCAGCGTGGAGCAGCGAGCCGTCAGCCGCTCGTTGCGACGCGACGAGCGTCGCGTGGCCCGCCGTCCGCTCGGCCATCCACACGATCAGATAGGACGAGCCGTTCCACGCGACGTCGCTCTTCAGATCGGAGGTCGCGAAACCCTTCCGGTCGATGCTGAGGCGCCGCGGCGACGCGTCGAGGAGCGAACCGTCGGCGGCGACGCGCGCGCCGTAGACGTCCTCGCGCAGGGCGTACCCGGCCGCCCCGTTCCGGGTCCACGTGACGAACAGCTCCCCGTCCGCCCCAGCCGCGACCGACGGGTACTGGTCGGTGCCGGTCCCGATCGTGAAGCGGTCGCCGATGAGCCCGCCGCTGCCCGAGACGAACTGGCCGACGACCGGCCCGAACCCATTGCCGTCGACGAGGTGCCAGACGACGAGCCACGCCGATCCGTTCCACGCCGCGTGAGGTTCGAGGCCACGACCGCCGTCGATGGTGAAGGCGGGACCCTCGGAGGCGACGTCGGTCGCCAGCAACCGGCCGCGGATCTCGAGCAGCGATCCCTTCGTCTGCACCCAGACGGCCAACGTCTTCGACCCGTTGGAGGACACGTCGCCCGCGTAGCTGTACGTGTACGGCGCGATGTGCTGGTGGCCGGTGGTCGTCGGCCCGCTCGCCGCGTGGGCGGCACCGCCGCCGAGCACCACGACGGTCGCCGCGACGAGGACCGAGGTCGCAGCGAGACGTCGGATCACTTCGGGGCCCACTGCACGCCGAGCGCCTGCAGACCGAGGGTCCCATCGGTGGACGACGTGTAGAGGACCGCGAACTGCGAGGAGTGCGAGCCGCCGGGCGCCACCGCCGGTTCCCGCGTGCCGTCGTCGGGGCCTGGGGTGAGTGCCACGGCCGTGTGGTCCACCAGCGTGTCGTCGCTCTTCACCCGTGCGCCCCACACGTGGTCGTCATCGCTCTGGTCGACCCACGTGACGAGGTACACGCCGTTGAACGCGATCGTGGTGCCGTACCGATTTCCCGCTGCCTTCGCGATGGGGAAGCGGGTCTTGGCGAACGAGCTGGTGACCTTGACTCCGATGATGTCGACCTCAGATGCACCGCGCTCGGTGAAGGCAACGAGGAAGTCGTGACCGTCGGAGGCGACCGCCGGGTTCCTGGTGTGGCCGACGGACGTCAGGACCCCCGCGTGGAGCAACGATCCGTTGGCCGCGCGCTGCGAAGCCATCACCTGAGAGGTGGGGTCCATGACGAAGCCGGGCTGGGTGGCCTCCCACACCACGAGGTAGGAGGAGCCGTTCCACGCGACGTGGCCGGAGTAGTCGTCGGTCAGATGGTCGTCGGTATCGGTGCTGATGCGAAGCCCGTACGCGTCGTCGAGGACCTGACCTGCAGCCGAGACGCGACGCCCGTACACGTCGACCGGGCCCGGATCGTCGTCGGGGCTCTTCTCGTGGTACGTCCACGTGACGAAGAACCCGCCGTTCGGACGAGCGGCCACCGCCGGTCCCTCGCTCAGGCCCTCGCGAATGGTCAACCGGTCGCCGATCAGCTCCCCGGCAGCCGAGACCCGTTGGCCCAAGATCTCGCCGTAGCCCTGGCCCCCATTGGTCTGCCACACCACCAGCCAGCTCGAGCCGTTCCACGCCGCCCGGGGGTCGCGCACCTCCACGCCGAGCGCAGAGATCGAGAACGAGTCCTCCTCCGATGTCGTGTCCGGCGCGAGCAGCCGGCCGCGCACCAGGTGCCCGCGTCCCTTCACCGCCGTCCAGACCGCCAGTGTCTTGGAACCGTTGAAGGAGAGGTCGCCGCTCGTGGTCCCGGTGGAGGGCGCGACGCTCTGACCGCCCACGTTCGTCGGGCCACTCGCCGCGTGCGCGGCGCCGCCGCTCACCACCACCACGCTCGCGACCACGACGCACGTGGCCGCGGCGCACCGCCGCATGATCCCCACCATCGGCCCCCAGTCAGACCCGTTGTGGCGGCAACCCTATGTCCGGATTGCCAGCCGCTGCCAGGACGGCGGCCGCAATGATCGGCGAAGCGCTACCAGCCGCCGGCGAGGGTGCCGTCGCCCGCGAGGTGGCCGCCGTCGACCGCGTACTCCGCGCCGGTCACGTAGCGGGCCTCGTCGCTGGCCAAGAACAGGACGACCGGCGCGACGTCGTCGACGGTGCCGATCCGCTTCAGCGGGAGGTATTTGTAGAAGGGAGCCTTGGTCTGGTCGACGCCCTCGAACCGGGTCATCGGCGTGTCGATGCCGCCCGGGTGGACGGTGTTGACGCGGATGTCGTGGCGGCCGAGCTCGATCGCTGCGGAACGCGACAGGCCGCGCAGGGCCCACTTGCTCGACGCGTACGCGGAGAGGTTCGGCAGACCCTCCATCCCGCCGTTCGACGAGATGTTGATGATCGAGCCGCTGCCAGCCCGCTTCATCGACGGCACGACGCTCTTGATGCCGAGGAACGCGCCGGTGAGGTTGATGTCGATCACCCTCCGGAACTCGGCCGCGTCCTGCCGGTCGATCGCGTTGAAGGCGAGGATGCCGGCGTTGTTCACCAGGATGCTGACCGGGCCGAACGCCTCCTCGGTCGCGGCGACGACCGCCTTCCAGTTGTCCTCGTCGGTGACGTCGAGGTGCTCGAAGCGGGCCGCATCGCCGATCGATTCCGCGGCGGCTCGACCCTCGTCGTCGAGCACGTCGGCCAGCACCACCTTCGCCCCCTCGGCCGCGAACAGTCGCGCTTCGGCCTCGCCCTGCCCCCGGGCGCCCCCGGTGACGATCGCGACCCGGCGGTCGACTCTCCCGGTCACGGCTTGTCCGCTCCGACGACCCACATCGCGAAGAACTGCGAGCCACCGCCGTAGGCGTGACCGACCGCGGTGCGAGCGCCCTCGACCTGGTGCTCGCCCGCCGTGCCCCGCACCTGCATCGCCGCCTCGGCGAAGCGGATCATGCCGGACGCACCGATCGGGTTCGACGACAGCACGCCGCCCGACATGTTGACCGGGAGGTCACCGTCGAGCTGCGTGACGCCTTCCTCGACCAGCTTCCAGCCGTCGCCGGGTGCGGCGAAGCCGAGGTTCTCCAGCCACATCGGCTCGAACCACGAGAAGGGCACGTAGATCTCCGCGCAGTCGATCTCGTTGCGCGGGTCGGTGATGCCGGCCTGCGCGTAGACGTCCTTCGCGCACTCCTTGCCTCCGAGCGGCAGCACCGGATCGCGCTCGGCCGACATGGTCGGCTCGCTGCGCATCGCCGTGCCCTTGACCCACGCGGGTGGGCGGCCGTCGGCCGCAGCCGCGTCGCCAACCGCCTCGCTGCCGAGCACCATCGCGCACGCACCGTCGGAGGACGGGCACGTCTCTGCGTAGCGGATCGGGTCCCACAGCATCATCGAGTCTTTGACGGAGTCGAAGCTGATCTCGGTGTCCTGGACGTGGGCGTACGGGTTCTTGCAGGCGTTCTGCCGGTCCTTCAGCACCACGAGCATGCCTATGTGGTCGGGCGCCTTCGCCCGGCGGATGTAGCTGCGCACGTGCGGAGCGAAGTAGCCGCCGGCCCCGGCGTGCAGCGGCGGCGTGAACGGCATCGGCAGGGACAG
Organism: Acidimicrobiia bacterium; assembly: GCA_019247975.1. GTDB lineage: Bacteria > Actinomycetota > Acidimicrobiia > Acidimicrobiales > Iamiaceae > JAFBAD01. The sequence goes on along the minus strand of JAFBAD010000192.1, from coordinate 3,604 downwards.
CGCCCACATCGCCTCGGACTCCGACTGCTTCTCGAACGCGACGGTCAGCACCCGCTCGTGGATGCCGGCCTGGATCAGCTGACTCGCGACGATGCTCGTCGAGCCGCCCACGCTGCCCGCGGTGTGCACCCGGAAGAGCGGCTTGCCCGTCGCACCCAGCGCGTCGGCCAGGTACAGCTCCGGCATCATCATGCCCTCGAAGAAGTCGGGGGCCTTGCCGATCACGACGGCATCGATGTCCGCCCACGTCATCTGCGCGTCGTCGAGCGCTCGCGTCGCGGCCTCGCGCACGAGACCGGCCATCGACACATCGCCGCGCGTCGACTGGTGCTTCGTCTGCCCCGTCCCGACGACGGCGACCCTGTTCTTGCCCATCAGCGCTTCCCTTCCAGGACGCAGACCAGGTTCTGTTGCAGGCAGGGGCCCGAGGTCGCGTGGGCCACGCCGCGATCGATCGCACCCGAATGGATCCGTGAGGCGACCTCGCCCATGCGGATGAGGCCGGCCGTCATCATCGGGTTGGCGGCCAGCGCACCGCCCGACGGGTTGACGTCCACGTCCTCGCCCAGGCCGATCGCCTCCCGGAGGATGAGCTCCTGGTGGGTGAACGGCGCGTGCAGTTCGGCCACCTGCACCGGACCGTCGCCCACACCGGCCTTCTGTGCGGCGAGGCGGGCCGACGGTGAGTCGGTGAGATCACGCACGCCGAGCGCCATCGGCTCGATGCGGTGGTCGATGCCGGTGATCCAGGCCGGGCGCTCGCAGCGCTGCCGGGCGACGTCGTCGGCCGCCAGCACCACCGCGGCGACGCCGTCGGTGAGGGGCGGGCAGTCGTGCTTGCGCAGCGGCGCGACCGTCTCGGGCTGCTGCAGGTGCTGGTCGGCCGGCGTGTCGTTGGCGACCTGTGCGTTCGGGTTGGCGAGCGCAGCCTTGCGGCTACGCGCCGCGACCTCGGCCATCTGCTCGACCGTCGCCTTGCCGCTGTCGAGCAGCGCGCGAGCCTGCAGCGCGGCGAGGCTGACCGAGTCGGGCCACAGCGGACCGACCGAGTACGGGTCGAGCTGGCGGGTCATCACCATCGGCAGGTCGCCGGGCGAGGACTTGCCGTAGCAGTAGACGAGCGCCGAGTCGATCTCGCCCAGCTGCAGCTTGACCCATGCCTCGTACACCGCCCAGGCGCCGTCCATCTCGACGTGGCTCTCCTGGATCGGCGGCCACGGGCCGACGCCGTCGAGCGTCGTCACGAAGCTGAACGCCGCGCCGGCGAGGTAGTCCGTGCTGCCCGAGCAGGTGAAGCCGATGTCCTGGATGGTCATGTCGACCGCGGCGAGCGCGGCGCCGGTGACCGGCATCAGCATCTCGACCTCGTTGCGGTCGTCGATGCTGCGCTCGTTCTTGCCCTGTGCGAAGGAGATGATCGCGACGTCGCGCATCAGGATGCACCTCCCTTGCCGGCGAGCTCGGGCCACGAACCGAGGCCGGTGCCGACATCCTCACCGGGCATGCGCACGTCGCCGTCGGGTTCACCGGTCGGCCGGAACCACTTGATGTTCTCGAGCGTCGGTCCCCACTCGGACTCGTCGGCCCACACCGCCTCGACCCGCATGCCGATGTGGACGTCGGCCGGGTCGACCTCCTGCAGCAGGTGCATGATCGGCAGGTCGGAGCCGTCGAGCTGGATCAGCCCACTCGTGTAGGGGATCTCCATGCCCTGCCCGTAGAACTGCACGTTCACGACGCAGAACGACGTGACCGTGCCGGTGTTCGGCAGCTCGACCGGCTCGGTCGTCGGCACACCGAGGTCCGGGTCGGCGCCGCGAGCCGGCACGTAGACCTTCCCGCCCGGGGCCTTCTCGCCGAGGACCTTGCCCTCCTCGAGCGCCCGCAGGAACCGGGACTGGGCCTGGCCGGCGGTGAACGTGTAGTAGAGGGCGGCCGGCGTGCGGACGCTCTTCACCGGCTCGGCGTCCTTGATGGAATCGGGCAGCGTGACCTCAGGCATGCGCACCCTCCTCGGGGACGAAGCACTCGATGTCGTTGATGTGGCCCTCGCGCTCGTCGCGCCACCGAGGCACGACCCGCATGCCGGTCTTCATCACGTCGACCGAGCCGGCGTCGATCGCGTGCAGCATCGACGTGTCCGCGCCGTCGGGCTTCACGAGCGCCCATGCGAACGGGTGGTCGAGCGGGTGACGCTCGTGCGGTTCGAACACCCACGCCCACGTCGTGACGACCGCGCCCGGGCCGACCTCGACCACCTCGGTCAGCTCCTCGGCGGTCACGGGGTCGTACTCGGTCGGCGGGACGATCACCTGCCCCTCACTCCCCTTGATCCCGACCAGGACCTTCTCGCGGAGGCCGGTGAGGAAGGCGCCGATCACCGGACCGGTCGTGCGGGAGAACGGGTACTCGATCACCATCGGCGCCCGCAGGACACCGTCGTCAGGCTCTGTCTGGGTCACGTCGAGCGAGACTAGAACACGTTCTCGTTCTGACTACAACCGCGTCTGAAGGCAATACCGGTCGGATCCCGACCGGTATTGCCTTCGATCAGAAGGTGATGACCGAGCGGATGACCTCGCCGGCCTTCATCTGGGCGAGGGCGTCGTTCACGTCGTCGATCTTGATGACCTTCGAGATCATGCCCTCGAGGTCGAGCTGACCGGACTTCCAGAGGCGGAGCAGGCGGTGGAAGTCGCCGCGCACGTCGGCCGAGCCGTAGAAGCTGCCCTTGAACGTCTTCTCGCCGTAGAAGACCTCGAAGGCGTTGAACGTGACCTCTTTGTCCATCCCGCCAACGCCGATGATGCAGGCGGTGCCGCCGCGGCGCACTGCGTCGTAGGCGGCGCGGATGGTTACCGGCAGGCCGATCGCCTCGAACGCGTAGTCGAACCCGTCGCCGGTGAGCTCGGCCTTGAGCGCATCGAGCTCGTCGGGCTTGCAACCGTGGGTCGCGCCGAAGCGCTTGGCGTCCTCGAGCTTGGACTCGACCAGGTCCACCGCGACGATCGTCGCCGCGCCGGCCACCTTCGCGCCCTGGATGGCGGAGATGCCCACCCCACCGCAGCCGAAGACCACGACCGAGGAGCCCGGGCTCACCTTGGCGGTGTTGATGGCGGCTCCGACACCGGTCGTCACCCCGCAGCCGATGAGCGATGCGATCTCGAAGGGGATGTCGTCGTCGATCTTGATCGCCCCCTCCTGCGGGACGGTCATGTACTCGGCGAAGGTCCCGGCACCGGCCATGCCGAACACCGGGTTGCCACCCTCGGAGAAGCGGGGGGCGAAGGACTTGCCCATCATCTGGTTGCACAGGTGCGGCTGGCGGCGGGTCGTGCAGTCGATGCACTCCCCACACGGCGGCGACCAGGCGACGATGACGTGGTCGCCCTCGGCGAGGTTGGTGACACCCTCCCCGACCTTCGCGATGACGCCGGCGCCCTCGTGGCCGAGCACCGCCGGTGCCGGCTGCGGGATCGTGCCGTTCATGGCCGAGAGGTCCGAGTGGCAGACGCCGGTGGCCTCGATCTTGATCATCACCTCGCCGGGGCCGGGCTCGTTGGCCTCGATCCCGTCGGTGACGTCCAGCGTCTCGTCGCCGGTG